>NZ_JADYWQ010000016.1:0-104063 GCF_015864725.1 Pseudoalteromonas sp. NSLLW24
TAAAGTAGATATTACTGAAGAAAAACTTAAGAAATATTATCAGATATTTTCCAAATTCAGTTAGTGCGTAGCGATACGGATTAACGCCCTAATTTGCTTGGTGACAATAGCGTTTTGGACCCACCTGATCCCATGCCGAACTCAGTAGTGAAACGAAACAGCGCCGATGATAGTGTAGCATTTGCTATGTGAAAGTAGGACATTACCAGGCTTCAAATTTTAGAAAGCCCGAATCTAACGATTCGGGCTTTTTTACGTCTGCAGAAAAGTAAAATGCGCGCAATAAATACACACTCACATCAACACGCAGGGCGGGCGAGCAAAGCGACTCCTGCTGTTAAAATTATAAAAACCTACGCTCTACGATGAGTGCGCAGCATTTTCACTATGACTCTCCACCGCTGAAGGTATCATGACATCACACAAGCATTAAGTTGTAGAGCTCCCGAAACTAACGAGCTGGGCTTTTTACATTTTTAGAAAAGTGATTCAGGTATTCCTCTAGAGCGAAGCGTCTCTCAGTGAATAATCTACTTAATTTAACTAGTTAAAGTGGCATCGCCGATGCGAGTGTAGTTTTTCACTGTGACTTCCTAACGCTGAGGGCACTATTGCACTGTACAAAGCTTCAAATTAAAGAAAGTCCTAACCGAAATAGTCGTTTTTTTGCATATATAGAATGTAAAAATATGAGTGAATAATATCAATTCAAATATATAAGCAGATTGGTATTATATAAAAAGTATGAGATCCTCATAAATCAAAGTTATTTTAAATTAATGGTATTAGTTAATGATTACTCGTTAACAAACCTCTGACTTAACTTGTTTATGAAGACAATGAATACTAATATAATTTCATGACCTTATAACTAAAATTTATTGAGTTAGTTGTTTTAAAATTACTACCAATAATGATTGTGAGCTGTAACTAGATGCCCTATGAAACATTTTTAGATGACTCTACTTCGCTAGTTGAATTTACACGTATTTACTTAGCTATTTTTTATACTTTTGTTGCGGGCTTTTATACATTTAGAATTATTTATAAAAATCGAGACACACCATCAGGCGTTATTTATCCCGGAGATAAGTTTTGTACTAGTTGGTGGAACCATATGGTTTTTAAGTTTTTCAGGGCTGCTATTTGGTTTATATGTGTAATTAGAGTGTTTGTACCTGAGTTAGATAGCTACCTTGGGCTATTCCCAATTCTCAATGGCTGGCCAGGTGTATTATTTGGCGATATTTTATTGAGTGCAGGTTTTATTTTGACGATGTTTGTACATTTTCATATGGCAGCACTTTGGCGTTCAGGAATTGATCCTAAGGGACCACATGAGCTTAAAACATCAGGATTATATGAATACTCTAGGAATCCGATGTATTTAGGTGTTGTAGCTGCACAGGTGGGTTTCTTTTTAGCCTTACCTAGTATATTTAGTTTGATCTGTTTAGTTATAGGTTTTACAGCTATATATCGACAAACGTTAGTTGAGGAGGCTCATTTAGCTCATCGTTTTTCTACACAATATAAAGAGTATAAACAACTAGTCCCTCGCTGGTTATAGCTTGGGATTAAGCTTTAAATACATGAATTTTTAACGCAAGAGTAAAGAAGTGTTCTGTGTTGGCTTGCTAAAATCCAGCAAGATGGACATAAATCAGATCACTTCTTTTTGTTTTATACCAATTCGCTTAATTAAGTGATCTATTTTGAGGATGGAAAAACGTGTTGATAGCTAGGCAAAAAATTTGCTATTTAGTTGTTCTAAATGAGAATTTTTTAACACAGGTAGCGACACATTTAGCCCCGCAAAATGATTAAGTATTATTGCGGATTGGTATTATATACTTTTTCATAAACTCTTGTTTAGTAATTGCCTTTGAAAAAATGTAGCCTTGAATATAATCGCAAGCAAGCAGCTTTAATAGGTCATACTGTTTTTGTGTTTCAACACCTTCCGCTACCACCATTACATCTAGGTTGTGAGCCATAGTGATAATAGCCTTAACGAGAGCAATACTATTATCGTTTGATTCAATATCGCTTATAAATGAGCGATCTATTTTTAAAATGTCTATATCTAAGCGCTGTAAATACGCCAAAGAAGAATAACCAACACCAAAGTCGTCAATCGCTATGTCTATATTAATAGTGCTTAAGCGTTTTAATTGTCGCTGTATTGACGAATCTGGATCCATTAAGGTATTTTCAGTGACTTCAATTAAAATAGTGTTGGCGGGTAGTTGGTACTTTTTACTTGCAACAATCCATTCATCCACCCAGCAACCAGCGCGGTCAATTTCAAGAGGTGATGTATTTACACTGACTTGAATTGTCTTTTCACTTAAAACATTGAATTGGACGGTATCTTGAATTGCTTGAGATTTTACCCATTGGCCGATGTCGTTTATTAATCCGTTTTTTTCAGCGACAGGTATAAATTCATTGGGGCCTATTAGGCCTCGTTCAGGGTGGTTCCAACGAATAAGGGCTTCAGCTTTTGGTACTGATTTCCCATCAATTGAAAATATAGGTTGGTAATATAATTCAAATTGGTTTTTAACAATTGCAGTGCGTATCTCTTCTATCAGGCGACGCTTTTCTGTGGCTTTTTCTTCGATAGCATAGGAGAAAAACTCATAGCGATTCCGCCCTTTATTTTTAGATAAATACATCGCTTGATCAGCACGTCTAACGAGCTCTTCTACTGTTAAACCATCAGCAGGGAAAAACGTTAAACCTATGCTTGCGGTAACATAGACTGTTTCTTTTTTTATTTTAATGCTCTGCATTAAACTACTTTTTACAGCTTCGGCAATTTTTGATGCTTCATCTGGGCTATTTACACCCTCTAAAATTAATGTAAATTCGTCTCCACCTAAGCGTGCTACTGTATCTTTTGTTGTTATACAGCTTTGCAGCCTCGTTGCTACCTGGTGTAATAATAAATCACCGTAGTCATGCCCAAGGCTGTCGTTTACTTCTTTAAAACCATCTAAATCTATAAATATAAGTGCGAATTTCATTCCTTCAACACTTATTAAGCTTTGTAGTTTCTCATAAAAATACCGTCTATTTGGTAAATCGGTTAACCCGTCTTGGTAAGCATATTGTTGCAACTGAATATTTGCATTTTCAAGTTCATTAGTACGAAGCCTAACTTGATTTTCTAATGAACTTTCTCTTTGCTCAATGTTGTATAGCATATCGTTAAAACAAGAGGTTAATTGTCCTACTTCATCTTGTGATAGTTGTTTAGCGCGTAAGCTATAATCATGTGACGTTGTTATTTTATTTGCTGTTTGTGCTAAATATAAAATAGGGTTTAAAAAGCGGCGCCTTAGCAAAAGGGATAAAATGAGGCTGATAGCAAAGGTAAAGACCATCAAAATCATTATAAATTTAAAGTAAAAAATGATTCTATCTTGAATGTAACTGTTGTTAGCGCGTATTTTTAATACGCCATAATCATGCATATCGAGCTGAAGGGGGGTATTAACCTCAATGCTTTGTTCTATTTCTTCATTTTCGGCTTGAGCAATAACAAGTTGTTCACCAGTCATACTCGTTACCATTATACTAATAACATCTGAGCGTATAAGTATTGGGTCTATAAGCTCTTGTACTGCATCTATGTCATTAAACATAAGTGCAGTAGTTATATTGGGTGAAAGCATTTTAGACAGCGACCCCAGGCTTTCTATTTGTTCTTCTTGAGCGCTGGTGATTTCATAAGCACTAAATACAATGGTTACTGTAGCGGTTGATACAAGTGCGACACTCATTAAGATGAATAATAATTTTTTGCTCATTGTATTTAATGCAAATAGTTTTTTCATTGCATTACCTATCTACAACGCGTGCAAGTCGTAGTACTTTTGAACTCATAGTAATGCCTGCATCTTTAAGCTGTTGTGGTGCAATTTCAAAGCAAATTTTACCACTGGAAAGAAAGAATCTGATATGGCCGCCATTTTCAATAAATGAGTCTGTTTCACCAATGACCATAATACTTTTTAGATCTAAAGGAGTTATGTTTTGCCACTGAGCAAATGTATCTGAGGTGATAAATAGCATGTTACACGCAGATGTTGTGACTTCATCAAGAGTGACTAATTTGTTATGTAAAGGTAATTTTTTTATAGTGCGATTTTTTAGAGCGGTGTTAGCCACATCAATAAAGTATTTATCAGGGCTACAAATAGTAAATTGATCAAGGGGTTCTAAATGAGAATCCCAGTGTCCAAAACGTGCAAAGTTATACAAGAAGCCTGCTTTTAGCATGTATTCTTTTTCAACAGCGTCAACGCTGGTACTTAAAAGTACCAAGGCTATTAAGCTTCTGTGAATTAGACTTCTTAATTTAATCATCTAATTAGCTTAGAAATTTGCTGAAATTGTAAACGTAATACATTCATCAATATAGTTTGGTAATGTATAGGTTTCGCGCGTATTACTGTACTCAATATGTGAACCTGAAAATAGGTTTTTACCCGAAACTGCAGTAGACCACACAGGAGTAGCCTGCCAATTCCAACTAATATCTAACGTTGTGTAATTATCAGTATTATATGCATTTGAGTTTACTGCTCGTAATGTCGCAAACACGTTATGGTTGGTTAAAAAAGAATAATCGGCTTTTGCAAATAACTGCCTGTTTTTAGAGTCATACCCGATAGCGGGCTCTACTCTAGGAGGTAAATCGTAGTTATAATCGGTGTAACTATAACCAAACTCAGTATTGAGATTATCAATTGGTTGCCATGATACAACTAAGTCGAACCCTTTAGTGGTTGTGTCTGCTACAGATGCAAAGTCTAAATCTATACGAGTCATTGTTAGTGCTTGAAATACTTCTGGAATTCTCCCTGCTAGAAATAAATCAAGTATAGGAGTGAATTGTTCAGCATGTGTATTCATATCAATAACCGCTACGTTTTTAGCATCGGTATAATAAGTAGAAAGATCCAATGACCAATCGTTAGCAGTAAAACGGTAGCCTAATTCATAAGATAGATAGTTTTCTGATTTAACTTTGTCATTACCATTTAGGTAGGTTGCAATTCGGTAGTCGTCTATTTGGTCAAAGCCTGAACTTAAACCGGTAAGATCTTTAATTTCTGTACCATTAACTTTAAAGTTGTCGTTAAACTCAATTAATGTTGGTGTACGCATACTTCGCGATATTGCGCCCCAAGTAAGATGGTTATCTACTGGTTTGTATATAAGTCTTGCTGATGGTTGATTTTCCCAGCCAGTTAAATCGTTATGATCAAGCTTAGTACCAATAATAAAGTCGAGAGTGTCAGGAGTCACATTATATTGAGCTTGAACAAGTGCACCATATTGTTTGAGGCTATCAAAGTTTTTATCGCTATCTAAAAATACACTTTCTGCGAAAGATATAGAATTGTATCGGTAGTTCAACCCCCAATCTAACTGTAGAGATTGATATATAAAGTTCATTTGATAATCAATATCTATCGATTCAAAGTCTTCTTTAATATAATTTTGAGAGCCATTTTGTTTAAGCCAAGAAATTTGTAGCATTTGATTGGCATCTGGCGACATTCTGTTTTCAAGGCGCGCCATTATGCGCGAGTCTGTTCGCTTTAAATCATCTGAAAATGAAATGTTTTCGTTGGTTTCATCGACAACACCTCGGTAGTTTTGGCCAAGTGTGGAATGAGTTACATCACCCTGAAGTAGCGCAGACCACTCATCATTAGGGGTAAAGTCAGCTCTAAAACCTAAAGAGTTTTGTTTGGTTGTGTCATTAGGGGGAAGTGAGATCCCTTTTTTTGATTCATTAGCATCTTTTAAGTGCCCATACACACGGTAGCTGCCTATGTTACTTATATCACCACCGTAGCGAAGATTAGCATCAACATTTATTTGATTACCAGTTGTTACACTTGCGTATCCACCGCGAGTATCAATACTATTTTTAGTAATGATATTAATAACGCCATTATTTGCGTTACTTCCCCAAAGTAATCCGCCTTGTCCGCGTATAACTTCAATACGTTCAATATCGTACAAAGGAACGTTGAGTGTTTCCCAATAAACAGCGGCAAACTTTGGAGTATATAAGCTTTGTCCGTCAATCATAACCAATAATTTGCTTGAAAAGCGAGAGGCAATACCTCTTGAGGAAATAGCCCATTGATTGTTATCGAGCTGACGGACAATTAAACCCGGCACCATTTTTAGTGCTTCAGGTACTGATGTAGCACCAGATTTAGTAATTTGTTCTTTACTTAATACATAAATAGATGAAGCGGTATCAAATGCTGATTGTGCTCTTTTCATCGCAGAAGTTGCTTGCACATCCATACCCATTAAAGCATCAAGATCGAGGTCTTCATCTTCAAACGGCTCAGCCATTACAAGAGGGCACACAAAAAGTAATGGCCAAAATAAACGTTGTGATATTTTCACCCAAAAATCTCCTGCGCAATCAAAAAATCAAAAACAATGACTGTTTTTGTAATACATGTGATGTCACACAATATTAACATACATTAACAGCGTAAAAGTATAAATGCGATTAAATCAAAACAACTAATTTTGTAGTAGTTAAAAAATAGAAATTAATGAGAGTTATATGGTTATATACTATTTAAAATTTAGTCTATTTTTGAAGGACTTCAAAGTATTTTGCGCTTATTGATTATTTAACTTTGCATATCATGCTTTTACAAGGGCGATATTAATTATACGTGCACGATTAATCTAACTTTGTATTAACTATTATTGTAGTTTCAATTACCTTTGCTTTTATTAAAGGTATATAGAATACTTAAATTCGCTTGGTTTTGCTTTGAAGGCACCAAAGTATGGAAAAAAATGAATTAATTAATGTAGAAGAAGTACTCGATTTAATGCTTGATGCGGTATGCGTGGTAGATAAACAAGGCACATTTGTTTTTGTAAGCGCAGCATTTGAGCAAATTTTTGGTTATACGGCCGACGAAGTTGTAGGCAAAAAAATGATTAACTATGTTTACGAAGGTGATCATTATAAAACGCATAATGCCGTAACTTCGCTGTTGTCTGGCGAAATGGTGAACCCTCGCTTTGAAAACCGTTGGATGAGAAAAGATGGTCAAGTAGTTCATATATTATGGTCTGTTCGTTGGTCAGAGCAACATCAAGTAAGGATCGCTGTCGCGCACGATATAACTGAACGTAAAGTAATGGAAGATCAACTCCATTATATGGCACGGCACGATGTGTTAACTGGCCTACCAAATCGATCTTTATTGATGAATCGATTAGAAAAAGTAATTATTAGTGCAACCAGAGACAACACGTTTTTTTCTTTACTGTTTATAGACATAAATGGTTTTAAAGCAGTCAACGATACTTACGGACACGAAACTGGCGATAAGCTTTTATGCGCCATTGCAAAAAGGCTCTCAGCATCGGTCAGGCACTACGATACAGTAGGGCGTTTAGGCGGAGATGAATTTTTAATTATTTTAGATAATTTAAGTTCTAGCCACGAAACTGTCAGAATCAAAAATAAAGTCCTCACTGAGTTTAAGGCCGTCTTTAGGTTAGATGACGTACTACTAAATATTTCACCCAGTATAGGAATTGCAAATTACCCCGAGCATGGCCAAACAGATCACGAACTCATAAAGTATGCTGATCAAGCTATGTACAAAAACAAACAACGAGGCTTAGATAACGTAACCTATTTACCTCAATAACTAAGCTGAACTATCACCTTAGGTTAAACCATAGTCACAGCGTCCTTAAATACAATGCCTTACCTGCCGACATACTTTTTAATATCGGTTTGCCAGTGCTGCGCTAAAAAATCTATAAATGCTCTTACAGCAGTTTGTTGGTAGTTCCTTGATAAATAGGCTGCCCACAAATCATGTCCAGATGATAATGAAGGCGATTACCGTATTGGCAGTAATACATTTTTTACTAATGATGCAGGCGAAAGCAATATATTGGTCACTGATTATGCAAGCGCAATGGTTGATGAAGCGCAAAATGCAGCGTACTTAAATCAGCATATTAGTATTGCCTACTAATATGGTTACTAATCAAAAGCGTTTGATTATTTAGATATAACAATACTGGCTCATAAGGCTAAAATAATTTAATCTGAGCGTATTAATTCTTATTAAATTATTTGCCTTATGAGCCTTCTTTTTTCTCTTGCGTTAGCAAGCCTTCCCGCTTTACCAGAGCCTGTTGCAAATAATGCTGTGGCTAAAGTTATTGTTAAAAATCAGCCTTACTTTTTAAGCTTTATGGGGCTGGGGCGCGATAAACAATACTCGTCAGTGCATAATAAAGTGTGGGCGCTTAAAGTTGGCGATTCACAGTGGCAAACTAAAACTGGTGTGCCTTCAAGCTTGCCATTAAAAGGGCGCTTAGCAAGCACCGCAGTCGGCTTAGGCGAGTACGCTTATGTGTTTGGCGGCTATACGGTAGCAGAGGATCATACTGAAGTTTCAAGCCCCGACGTATATAGGTACGACGTAATAAAAGATACCTACACTCATCTTGCGAGTATGCCAGTACCCGTAGACGATAGCGTAGCGCTGAGCTACAAAGCGCGTTACATTTATCTAATTAGCGGTTGGCATAACGACGGCAACGTAAACTTAGTGCAAGTATACGACACGCAAAATAATACATGGCAACAAGCCTCGCCATTTTTAGGTGAGCCTGTATTTGGCCAAGCCGCTGCTATTAGTGCTAACACCATTGTTATTTGTGATGGCGTTAAAACACAAGCTAATCCTGATTCGCGTCGCTCGTTTGCAGGTGTAGCACAGTGCTTAAAAGGCACAATAGATTCAACTAACCCACAAAAAATAGATTGGCGTACCTTGCCACATCCAACGGGCACTGCTCACTACCGAATGGCAGCCACCAGCTACAATGGCAATATTTATATGATGGCAGGCTCTAATAACCCATACAACTACAGCGCAATAGGTTACGACGGCAAACCTGCACCTGCAAGTGACCATGTTTGGCGCTTTAGTATCGAAAAAAACGAATGGCAGATTTTATCCCCAGTTGAAGTAAAGAGCATGGATCATCGTGGTTTACTTGAGCACAGTGGGGTTTTATATCGAATTGGCGGCATTGATAACAGTCAGCAAGTAAGCGCTAACGTACTCGGTTACGAGGCGCCAAAGTGAATACCCTTTACATTACCGGAGCGGGAGTCAGCGCTGCCAGTGGTATTCCCACCTTTAGAGGGGAGGATGGTTATTGGACCATTGGCAGTAAAAATTATACGCCTATGGAAATGGCAACACGCGCAATGTACCAAAACGCCCCAAAAGAGTTTTTAGCATGGTATTACCATCGCTTTGCAACGTATCGTAACCATGGCCCAAACGACGTACACCATTGGCTAAGTGACAAAAACCTAATTACTCAAAACATAGATGGGCTTGATGGCAAAGCGGGTAACAAAAATTACATAGCGATACACGGCAGGCTTGATCAAATGACCTTATTTCATGAGCAAGGTGAGCCAGTCACGCCACTTGCCACCCCGTGGGAAAGCGTAGACGAAAGCCGCCTGCAAGAGTCTCTTTTTGAGCTATTTAATATTCAACACCAAACGCCTGAGCTAAACCATTCATTTAAGCCCTTTGTTTTATTATTTGACGAATACTACACCGAGCTTTACAGAATAACAGAAGCACAACAGCGTATGCTCAACGCCGATAAAATTGTATTTATGGGCACCTCGTTTAGCGTTAATATTACGCAAATGGCAATTGAAATAGCCCGAAATTACGACATTCCTGTTGAAGTGGTTGACCCTGAGCCTGCACATATTTTGCACGCTAACGTCACATATAAAAAAATGAATGCATTAGATTACATTCAATCTAATTAAGAAGTGCTATATTTTAAAGGGATTGATAATGTTTTCTTAAATATTACAATCTCTTTATATAATATTAACGAGTCAAAAATGTTATTATTATCCTGATTATAACAATACTAAAGAGATCTGAATGAGCGACTTAACTGCAATAGCAAACTTGTCCATTTTACTTGTAGAGCCTTCAGAGGTTCAGCAAAAAATAATAATAAAATCGCTTTTAGAAAGTGGTGTAAAACAAGTTGAAACTGCATCTACACAAACACAAGCGCTTAGCTTATTAGCAAGTTATCACCCTGATCTAGTTATAAGCTCTATGTATTTATCTGACGGGACAGCCGACTCACTATTGCAAGAAATAAGATCAAATCCTATCACCGAGCATCAACCTTTTATGCTTATATCGAGCGAGCGTAATAAAAAATACCTTGAGCAATTACGCCAATCGGGTGTCCTAGCTATTTTGCCTAAGCCTTTTAGCGCAAAAGCCATTACCCGCGCACTCAAAGCAACCCTCGATATTATAAGCGAAGAAGAAGTAGAACTTGATCATTTTGACGTAACGCTGCTGCGAGTTTTAGTGGTAGACGACAGCCGCTTTGCGCGTAAACACATTATTCGTGTTCTTGCGGGTATGGGAATACCTGCCCCGGTAGAAGCTGAAAACGGTAAAGAAGCTATTGAGCACTTAAACAACCAATCGTTTGACTTAATTGTAACCGACTACAACATGCCAGAAATGGATGGGCGAGAGCTAACAGAAGCCGTTAGAGGCTCAAATAGCTACTCGCATATTCCTATTTTAATGGTGAGCTCAGAAGCCAACGAAACGCACTTAGCAAACATAGCCCAAGCAGGTGTTGATGCAATTTGTGATAAACCATTTGAGCCAGCAACTGTAAAAGATTTACTGTTTAAAATAATGTCTTAAAAGTAACTGTAAGCGTAGGACTGAGGTTATTCGGTCCTCGCTTACTTGTAAATTTACTCCTACAGCTGCCCTAATCTATAAATAAGTAATGCAGTTTTTTTAATGTTTTTATCAAGGCTGGTTAAGTCAGCTGTTTCGTTTTTGGTATGCGCGCCGCTGCCCATTAAGCCCAAACCATCAAGTGCCATATCAACATGGCTTGCCGCAAACGAAATATCAGCTGCGCCTGCATTTCGTGGGTTTGCTGCTACTACTTTGTTAAAGCCTAAATCGTGGCTTGCATCGCTGTAAAGTTCTAATAGCTTTTTATTGCCATCAGTTAATGCCATTGGCGGGTAACCGTCTTCAAAAATAAGCTCTGCTTTACTGCCATTTAAACTGTTGCTAGCAATGAGTTGCATTGATCTTTTTGCGTTTTCGAATTGCTTTGGCGAAAGTGCGCGTAAATCACCTGCTACATGCACGGTTTGTGCTATTACATTACTTTTACCAAACGCCGTTGCTGACGAGTTAGCACTGTCGTAGTCGGCATTTGTACCACCTACAATAAGCCCTGGGTTAAATGTTAAATTAGGTTGCGTGGCAAGTTGCTCTCTAAAATCATTTAAAATGCGTGATGCTTCGTAAATAGCGCCATAACCAACGCTTTCGCTAAATATTTGTGACGAATGCGCTGCATTTGCCGTTACATTTAGCGTCCAACCGGTATAACCACGGCGCGCCGCCATAGCTGTTTTTATATTGTTGTCGCCATTTTCATAGCCAAGCGCTACGTCAGCCCAAATAGCGGCATCAACAATAGCTTGTTTAGATAAACTAAGCGGGCGACCGCTGCTTTCTTCATCGCCAGTCAATAATACTTTTATACTTACATTTTCGAGTAAATTAAGGGCTTGTAAGCTTTTAAGAGCGGTAATTATTATCGTGTTACCGCCTTTCATATCGGCAACACCAGGACCACTGGCTGTATCGGCATCAAGCTGTTTGTAAGTGGTAAAGTCATCGTGCTTGGCAAATACCGTATCTATATGGCCGATCATCAGTATTTTTATTGCATCGGGGTTTTTACTCTCATATGTTGCTAATACATGGCCAGCACGATTAAACGCACTGCCATCAAGCCACTCCACTTTAAAACCAATGGCTTTAAGCTGCTCGCTTGTAAGCGCACCTACTTTTTTTACGCCTTCTATATTAAGTGATCCGCTATTAATATTTACAGCTTGTTCTATTTCTAGCAGTGCTTGGGGAATATTTTTATCGACTTGCTCTACAATGTCGCGCTCATTTTTATCTAAAGCGGCATAGCTTGTAAGCGGTAAAGTACTAGCGATTGTGAGAATAAGTGCATGGCTAAATTTAAAAAATGACATAACAGCATAATAAGTGAGAAATAAGAGTATTTAATATGAAGTAAAAATACAGAGGATTCAATAGGGGTAGATTGTGATTTTTAACTAATTTTATAAGTAATAACGAGTTACAAGTTTAAGGGGGAATGCGTTATTGGTTTAAACACAGGTATTTAAATATAACCACTTAACTAATAATCAACCTGTGCAACTAAACAGCAATTTGCCTGATATTACTGACCTCCACCATTTTGGATTTTTGCTACATTTAGAAAAGTTGAGACTGAACTAACTGTTTACAAATACTTATTTTATAGCTAGGGTAAAACCATTGTAATATAAGAACATTTGTCATTTTTAGGCGACAAATGTCGTAGACTAAATTGTAAGATTTATAGGTATAAACAATGAATAACTTAGTTGTATTAATAACGGGTGCTAATAGGGGAATCGGTTTCGAATTAGCCAGACAATACCTTATAAATGGATGGACAGTAATTGCTACCTGTAGAGATCTAGAAACGGCGGTTGCTCTAGTTTCATTGAAAGGTAAGTTTCCAAATAAATTGTCTATTGAACTAATGGATATCACTTGCCCTGAAAAAATTAAGACGTTGGCAAGTAAACTTAATGAGGAAAATATTAAATTAGATTTAATAGTAAATAATGCGGGATATTTGGATCGAGAAAACACAAGTATCCATACTATTAATTACGCTAATGCCGAAATGTGTTTTAAGGTGAATTCACTTGGACCACTATATTTAACTCATTGCTTTTTACCTTTAATAAATAAAAAACGCTTATGTAAGATAGCCGTTATTTCTTCTGCTATGGGATCTTTGTCGCTAGAACAAAGTGTGGATTGGTATGGTTATCGAATGTCTAAAGCAGCAGCCAATATGCTAGTAGTGAACTTATCACAAGAACTTGTTAATGATAATGTGGCTGTGGTAGCTGTTCACCCCGGTTGGGTTCAAACCGATATGGGTGGCTCTACAGCAAGTGAAAATGTTGTAGATTCGGCTCTTGGAGTTATGAACGTTATTCTGAATTTATCTATTGATAATACGGGAAAGCTTTATAGTTTTAATGGTGATGAGTTACCGTTCTAATAAATATAACAACACGCTATGAGGTGGATAACTAGTAAAGTCAGCTATTAATTGCAAATTTTAAAACTGCTGAGCCTCTTCGTTTTAAGGCTATTAAATACGTCAATTCATCGTAGGGTGTTAACGCGGTTTAAGATCCATAACCCATTCATGCAGCGCTCTAGGTATGTAAGTGAGAAATAAGAGTATTTAACATGAAGTAAAAATACACAGGATTCAATAGAAGTAGATTGTGATTTTTAACTAATTTTATAAGTAATAACGAGTTACAAGTTTAAGGACCATGGGGTGTACGCATTATTGGTTTAAACACAGATATTTAAAATATAACCTGTTAACTAAGTAGCCATTATTACAACATAGCAATATGTCTTATATTACTGATCTCCACCATTTTGGGGTTTTGCTACATTTAGAAAAGGTAAGGCGAATCTAACTAACTGTTTACAGTTGTTTATTTTATAGCTAGGATAAAATCATTGTAATATAAAGACATTTGTCGGTTTGTAAAACGACAAATGTCGTAGACTAAATTGTTATAAGCCTAAAGGAATACCGAGTGAGACTTTCCCTTTCAATTTTATTATCAATGATTTCTCTCCATTGTTTTGGCATTACTGATTTAGAGGTTGAAAGTTGGCAAGAGGATCTTGAGTTTTATTCACGAAATTTGTCTGAAAAACATATAGATCTTTACCATACGATTTCTAGGCAAAGCTTTAATGAAGAGGTAACGCAACTTAAAGGCTCTCTATCCTCTTTAACGAAAAATCAGTTATTAATTGAACTGATGAGGTTAACTCACAAAATTGGTGATGGGCATACATCATTTCCTTTATGGGGAGCTAATTTAAAAAGTTTTCCTATTCAATTAAAGGTGCTCAATGGAGAGCTTTATGTAATTAAAACTACCAAGGATTTCAAGCACCTCCTTGGTGCGAAACTTGAGAAAATTAACGACATGAATGCAGAAGAAATCTATCGTTTATTTTCTCAACTAACACCTTTTTCTGAAAACAAATACTCAACACAAATAAGAGCAGCTCAATATATCCCAAAAGCCGAATTACTTAATGGGCTGGGAATTGTCAAAGGTACATTTCAAGCCCGATTTACATTCACAGTAGGCAAAAAACTAATTGAACAACAATTAGAACCATACCACTCAAATGAGTATACAGCCGAACTCACCTATCTAAACAACTCCATATTTTCGATTGAGGAAAAACTAAACGAGAATCTTTGGTTTGGGTCGTTAAACGATAATAAAGTGGTCTATTTTAAATTTCGCCGTTATACATCAATCTCAAAAATGGAATCACTGGGCGAAGATTTATTATCCTTCATTAATAAAAACAAATCTAAAAAGTTAATAATTGACCTTAGAGACAATTATGGTGGGGACTTTTTTGTAGGTTTAAAATTGGCTCAACTACTCGTACTGGCTGACAGTATAGATTGGAAGTCAGGTGTTTATGTTCTTATTGATAATACAACTTTCTCAGCAGCAATGAGTAATGCTGCTCAGTTTTCACAATTATTGAATGCAAAATTAGTTGGTGAACCTACTGGTGCCAAACCTTCAGGTTACCAAGATATGGGGCAATTTATTTTACCTAACTCCAACCTAGAGGTAACATACTCAAAGCGCCTGTATCACTTTACTCGTGATAATAAAGATGCGTTATACCCAAATGTTCATATTGAAGTTTCAATTGATGACTATATTTCAAAAAATGACCGTCAATTAAAATGGATATTAAGTGATATAGGGTTGCAATAACCGGCTTATAACAAGAAATTTAACAGGACTAAAAACAGTGGGCTGTTCGCTTCGCTTCCATTTTAGCCCACAATTTTTAGCCCGTTAATTGGGCGTTATGTTTCAATCATGGAAGGTGCAAATAAATATGTTTGGTTTTATATTTAAATATATATTCTTTAGTATTATTAACGTCGTTTTATTCCTTCTAGCAAGTTTTGCTTTAATGGCGTTGCTACCTGAAACTATCGTAAATGGAGATACATTCGAGTTGGTCTATGGAATAGTTTTTATTTCTTTTTTAGTTCTAACTGGCTTTGTAGTAAACCATCAAATCACCCCAAAAGTTGGCTTTATCGAAGGCTGGAAACTTGGGTTTCTAAGTATAAAAATGTATATTAAGCCCTGAGTAACTGAAACATAAAAAGAATTTCAAGCAGGACAAAATATAGTTGGCTTTTGTTCACTCCGTTCACCTATTTTAGCCAACTATATTTTGCCTCTTAAATGGGCGTTATACGCACAAAGGACATGTAGTTGAATAACGAAGCTGTTAAACCAAAATACTTAAATTACACTGAGATATTGGGTTTTAAAATTCCTTTAGTGTGGTGTTCGTTAGCTATGTTAATTGGCCTAATATTTCATGAAGTTGTAGAAGCTATTTTAGTACCGCCGCTAACGTTATTGATGGTTTATATTTGTCATAAAATAACCAGTTTTTTCCTGAGCTTTCAGGAACACAGTGGGATTTTGAGTGAGAAAGTTTATGGTGTGATAATTAGATTCATTTGGTTTAGTGCTGTACTTGGATTTTTCATATCTCTTTTTAGTGCCGCTTTTGAATCTGTAAACAACGAAGTAAATTTTGAATTTTTCAATGGTGTTTTTAGTATTGTCTATTTTGGTTTTGCTTTGGCAGCGGCTAATAAGTGGGGTAAAACCTATGTTCCCAAACATTAGCGTAATATGTGCGTATAACAAAAACATCAACTGGGAAACTACTCGCTGTAAAGCGCTCGTATTTTCCAGTTATATTAAGCGTTATGTGGCATGGAGTCAGCATTGAGTCAATTTGAACTAATTATAGGGTTGATAATCTGGGTATGGATATTCGTAAGCTCATTTCTGTTTAATTATTTGGAAAATAGTTGCATTGATAACATGCAAAAACATTCAGACTCAGAAATAGAGAACCCAAGTAAAAATTCTTGGATAAACCCTTTTGGTGGTTTTAAAAATTTATTGTTTTTTATTACCTATAAGCCTAAAACTTCTGACTCTACAGGTTTTGTTGTAGCGGCTAAAAATGGGAAAGTATTACAAGCGGTGTACTTCATTCAACTTATTTGTGTTGTTGGTGTATTTATAGCTTTTAAAGCTTAATAAAATTTACAGTACACTGCCACATAACAAGCACTTCAAACGTAACAAAAACAGTTGGTTAGGTTCCGCTTCGCTTCACATTTTAACCAACTATTTTTGTCCGCTTAAGTGGGCGTTAGCACTATCAGAGGTTCTATTGAAAGTTGAGAGTATTCGAGAATGCGAAAACGGTGAGTTTGTAGCAGATATACACCTTGAAAATGGTGAGCACTATTTCACAACCGAATACTTTTCTACTTTTAAAAAAGCAGATGAATGGGTTACACCTTGGTGTGAGTGGGCGAATAAAGTTTCTTTTGGGACTATCGATAGCGTTTATTATATTATTCAGGTACCAGACTCTTGGGCTGGACCACCTAAAAATGCACACCCTTTACATGGGCTATTTATAAAGATTGGTAGATCTAAAAATGTACTCCAGCGTTTACAAAATTTACAAACTGGTACGTATGGCCAATTAATTATTGGCGCATTAGAACCAGGAGGCTCTGCTAGAGAGGCTGAATTACACCAAAAGTTTTCTCATCTAAGAAGACAAGGCGAATGGTTTTCTTGTAATGAACCTCTTTTTAAACATGTTTTTCGTACATGGTATAAAAATAAAATGCTTCCTCCTGAGCACCAAGAGAAAATGCAAATACTTGCGCAGCGTAGTAATGATTACCGTATTATGCGTGATCTAATTGGTGGAGCACCTGATACAGTAAATCCATCGCTTGACGATGAATGGCACGGAACAACTTTTGTAGATCTAGTATATAGTTCTTTGGCAAAGTCGTTAAAATAGTGCTAACAAGACGATCCAATAAGGACAAAAAACAGTTAGTTTTGCTCCAGCGTGAATTACAGTGACACCCAATCTAAATCTTGTAATGCTTTAAAAACGCTTAGGGTTAATTAAAGGAGATCATTTTTTAATTGAATTTGGCTGTTGGAGTTATTTTACAGTCTCGTTAGTTGCCAAGGATAATAATGAGAACATTTCAGCTTTTAGGTTTTATACTTGCGATTGTTGGGTTTATTTTAGGCTACGTGATGCTAGCCCCAATTGATGGTGAAGCATCCGACGCTTCAGCAGGAGGTACAGGCATAGGCATTATGTTTATGGTGTTACCTATACTTGGTTGGTCTGCGTTAATATTAGTGCCCTCTTCAGTAGCATTGTTCAACCATGAAGTAAGAGAACGCACTTATTTCAGAGGCAATTTTTGGCTAAACCTCTGGAAAGTAAACCTAGTTATTTCTTTTGGATATATTGCCGTTGTACTATATTTTGCTTACATATGGTTTAAGGGCAGCATTGGCAATTAATAAGACTTTAAATGCCTAATACCTTTAATTCATTCTTACCTACTAACATCTAACCCAAGCTAAGCACTAACAACCATCAGGTTTAACACCATTAGCATTAAACCTGACAGCCCGAACTCAACCAATCAACGTTAATTAGTCGGCATTAAATAAATCTCGCGTACGCTGTTGCGCTGGTTTGCTTCAATAGCAAACAATACCGCGTCGGCTACATCTTGCGGGTCGAGTTTGTCGGGTTTAGCTTCATCAAAAAACGGGGTGTTTACCATCCCTGGTGCTATGGTTGTGCAGCGTCCGTTCCACTGGCTCATTTCCTCAGCTAAGTTTTGCCCAAAGCCATAAGCAAACCATTTAGTTGCCCCGTAAATAGAGCCTCCTAATGGCTTACGACCAGCAGCTGAGCTGGTTAATATAAAGTGACCTTTATTTTGGCGTAAATGCGGCAGGGTTAGTTTTGCAGTCCACAGCAGCGCTTTAATGTTTATATCAATCATGGTTGACCACTCATCGGGGTCGCCTTTTTCGGTGCCTGCGGTTGAAACACCCATACCCGCGTTAGCAAAGGCTACGTCTAATCGGCCAAACTTTTCAATGCCTTTGGTAACTACGTTTTCAAGTGCGGTAAAGTCGGTTGCATCTGCGGCTACGCTCAGTGCGTTATCTGATCCTAGTTCGGCAACAAGTTGGTTAAGTTGCTCTTCTCTACGGGCGGTTAAAATAACTTTGTGACCGTTGTTTACTAAGGTTTTTGCCGTTGCTTCACCAATGCCACTAGAAGCGCCGGTTATGAGTACTATTTTCTCTTTTGCCATGGTTTTTTCCTTATTAACAAATGAATAAAGGCGCAGCTCAATGTGCGCCATGCAGTTATTGCGCTATGTCAAAATTGACTGATAAATCGTCAGCTTGCGTTAGGCTAATTTGTTTCAGTTGATAAATATTAAAATCAGCATCTATTTGCTCTGCATCGTCTATGTGTGCGCTACACGTATAAGCAAGTTGATAGTCGCCTGGTGTTATGAATGCGAGTTCAAATTCGTATTCATTATCGTCTGCATCAAATACAACATTGGCAGTAGCTAACGGAGCGTTATCAGGCGTTTGGTCATCTATTTCATGAATATCTGTTGGGGTTTGTGCTTGCGCAGAGTAAAGGTAAACAGCATGACCAAATGATGAATCATCAGCGGCAAGATCAATGTTATCAGTCTCGCAATTGTTTATAAGTGTTTGGCTTACAGTGCCTTCAATATCTTGTGATTCAGAGAGATTTTGTAAACGCACACCGCGAGGTTTTAAAAATACTTCGTTATTATTTTGTGGATCAACCAATGATTTTTTTAAATCAAACTCTAATACAAACTCGTTGTCGGTTTGATTGAGTGTAAAGCCATCTAGTTGAATTTCGCCCACGCCATCATTACCTTTTCTTTTTACGATAAGCGGTGCAATGCTGCCGTCTTCATAAACTACGTGAGATGTTAAGCTAAGGTTGTTTGTGTCGCCGTTTATTACTTGCGCGCGGATCCACGAATAATCACCTGCAGGTACTTCTTGATCGTCAAGTAATTGAAAAATATCGTCGCCCGTATAGTCTAGTAAGTTGACCATTTGCGCTAAGGTAGAATCGTTTTTAGAGCGAGTTTCAAAGCTAACTTCTTCACCTTCTTGGGCTTTAATTGTTATTGAATCAAATACAACGTTAACTTGTTTTAAACCAGTGACTGGAGCGTCGGAAATACCTAAACTAAAAGTTGCTTTATCACTTGTTTGTGGGGTTGTTTCAGCATCGTCATTTGATGAGCCGCAGCCTGCTAAGGCAAAAATAATAGCGCTACTTAATATTGTTGATTTAAAGTTCATGGTTGTTTCCTCTTATTTGATTTGTTAAGTGTATGTATTTGACCCTTAACCTAAATTGAATTAAAAATATGAGGAGTTAGAACTTTAACATACTGTTTTAAAACGTTTTTAATTTCATAGATTTAATCGTTTTTTACTATATACTCGCGCCACTTCTTTTGAAGTCGGTTTTTATTAGATTTAACCATTATTTTGCTGAGTTTCAGCCACATTTATCGGAACAAACATGAAAGATAAACTCTTAGCGTTTTGGCAAAGCCATTCAGAAACAATCATCACTTTAGGTTACAAGGTGATTTTAGCGTTGGTGATTTTAGTTGCGAGTACCTTAATTGCACGCTCGGTTAAAAAAGCGATTAAAAACTCTAAATCGCCATTAAAAAAAGTGGATAGTACGCTGCTTCCTCTTTTATCGAGTATTGCTGGTTATTTAGTTTATATAATTGGCGGGCTATTTATTTTAGATATTTTTGGCGTTAATACGGCAAGCTTAATTGCACTAATGGGTGCTGCTGGTTTAGCGATTGGTTTAGCCCTTAAAAATACGCTGAGCAATATTGCTGCGGGTATTATGCTGCTAATACTCAGACCTTTTAAAATAGGCGACTTTGTTGATGCCAGTGGCACGCTTGGTACTGTGAGTGAAATAAACTTGTTTACCACTATTTTTAAAACCACCGACGGTCTTTATATCGCATCGCCTAACGGCAAAGTATGGGGTGGCAATATTAAAAACTTTACCCGTAATGGTAAAAGACGAATGGATATAGTGGTGGGTATTTCGTATGCCGACTCTATTGACGTTGGCTTAAATGTACTTAAAGAATTAGCCGCATCAGAGAGCCGATTACTCGCAGAGCCTGCACCTAAAGTAATGGTGACATCAATAGGCGAAAGCGCAGTGAACATTCAATTACGTGCGTGGGCTGTTAATGGTGATTATTGGCAAACTGTGTGGGATTTAAACAAACGCGTTAAAGAAGCAATTGAAGGTGCTGGGCTGAGTATTCCATTTCCGCAGCGTACGCTGCATATATCTGAGTCTATGGCATCGGCAATAACGGTTAATAAAGACGTTTAAATTCTAGTAGCACAAACACAAATAAAAATAGCGAGCCTTGGCTCGCTATTTTTGTATTAGCCTTTGTGCTAATTGAGGTATTAACCTTCTAATTGAAAGTCGTACACTGAGCCTAAATTAAGTAGTTGTGTAAGCTCATCAAGTGCTTGGTAGCTTTCGGTGAGTAGGGCTGAGTCTGCAAAGTCACTTGCACCTAATTTGTCGCGGTAGTTACGTTTTGCCCAGTCACACAGTTGTGTGTATTTAGTATCAGTTAAAATAACCTCAGGGTTTACTGCAGCAAGTTCTTGCTCGTTAAGGGCTACACGTAAACGCAAGCAAGCAGGGCCACCGCCATTTTGCATACTTTGGCGTAAATCAAAAAACTGCACTTGGTTTACTGGGTTATCAGCCATGATCATTTCTTCAATGTAGGCGTTAACCGCGCTGTTGCGTTTACACTCTTGTGGTGCCACTAACAACATTGAACCATCTTCAAGGCTCACTAGTTGGCTATTAAATAAGTAGCTACTTACAGCATCGGTAATGCTTACTTTATCGGTAGGTACTTCAATAATGTAAAATTCTTTATTGCCCACATACGCTTCGCGAATATCTTGCAGTGCCAAAGCTTGGTTTAAAAATGCTTGCTGGTGGCACAGTAATACGTTGGCGTTACCTACTGCAATTACATCGTTATGAAACACGCCTTGGTCTATTACGTCTGGATTTTGCTGTAGTAAAATTTGGCTTGAATCTTTTAAGTTATGTAAGCGACAAATTGCTTCTGAGGCTTCGAGTGTTTGCCTTGCAGGAAATTTAGCTGGTTTTGGTAATTGGCTGTTAAACGCGCTGGCACCAAATACAAACATTTCAAGGCCTTGCTCGCCGTGGCTGTCACAAAAACGAGTATGGTTTGCTGCACCTTCGTCGCCAAAAAAGCCTTGGTCGGGCAAATGGGTATGATGCGCAAAGTGCTTGTCGTTGTTAAACATAGCTTTTAATAAGCGTGTAGTGGTTGCAGGCTCTAATGAACGATGAAACTTATTATTTAAATTAGCTGAAGTAAAATGTACTTTGCCGTCGGTTGTATCTGGAGATGGCGATACCGTAGCTGCATTTGCTGTCCACATTGCAGACGCTGAATAACACGCGCGTAATAAAATAGGATCTGCTTTAAATGCTTTATGAATTACTTGTGCATCATTACCGGTAAAGCCTAAGCGGCGCAGTACGTTTAAGTCGGGGCGCGCATGAGGGGCAAATACACCTTGAGTTAGGCCTTTGTCGTGCATGGCTTTCATTTTTTCAAGGCCTTGAAGCACTGCCTCTTGAGGATTTGAAAAGCTTGCTGCGTTATTTAACGAGGCAACATTACCATACGATAAACCAGCGTAGTTGTGAGTAGGGCCAACTAAGCCATCAAAATTAACTTCCAAAGCGTGCATACACGTTCCAACTAAAAATTTTCAATAGGGTGCAACAATACAACGCAATAGGGTTGCTTGCAAAGTTATAAACGCAGTGTTTTTACTAATTTTTTGATGTTTTTATATGTGTGGTTTTTTGCAGGGAGCTTCGTTTTTATATTAGGTGGCTAATAAGTAATTAAATAAGGTTTATTCATAAATTTCATAGTGTGCAAAAGCTTAGCCTAAAGTAGGTTTATACATTTAAGCTTTATGCCAAGCCTTTACACAATACGATGCTACTTAACATAGGCGCGTTCTTTATCAGCGGTAGTGCGGGTATTTGTTGGGTCATTAACTTGCCAAACGCTAATGTCTAAACGCCATAAAAGGTAAAGGGTATGGTATAAGTTGAACATGGTTTTTCCTTGGTATTTTCACTGAACACATCAGTTTATAGGAAGAAGTATGCCAACATTAACTTGAATATTTTATGAATAGAAATCAGATGTTTAGTATTTAAGTGTAAATATGTACTAAAGAATTAGCACCAAAGAGGTGAAGTATTTTTAAAATATGCACCAGTGTGGTGTGTTTTTAACAAAAAGCCCTGCAACTATTGGGTCACTTAAATGTGCAAGGCTTTTTAAAAAATACAGTCACTTAAAAAGTAAATTAGCGGCCTACTTTTCCTTTTACTAAAGGCTCGAACGACATTACTTTAAACTTACCGTGGCTTTGATTTTTGCCATTATTAAGTACAGGCGAATTATGTAAATCGTCAACGGTAAAGTATATTTTATGATCGGCTCCGTAACTAAAACCATCAGGCCAGCTTAAGCGTTCGTCTTTAAATAATACTTCGTAGTCGCCAGTGGGTTTAACTACGCCAATTGCGCCATTGGTTATGTCGGTTACATATACGTTACCGCCGCCATCAACAATAATACCATCTGAAATTGGCTTAGTGCCGTAACGCGTAACTTTGTCTTCAAGCGCTTTAGCCGAAAGGCTCTTGTTATTTATATCGCTGGTGGCAATGCGGTAAACCGACGTGCCCGACATAGAGCCAAAGTAAAGCCAGTCTTCGTTAGGATCAAGCGTAATTGGGTTAACACCTAAGCGGGCAGGTTGTCCGCCAAGGCTCATTGTGCGCCCATCAATAACCATATCGATATTTTCGGCAGTGGTGTAATGGCTATTTTGTAACACTCTGCGTGCGACACCTGTTTTAAGGTTAACCGTAATAATAGCGGCTTGGCTGCCTTGGGCTGTGTCAGCAATGTATACAACGCCATGCTTATTATCGATGACTAAATCGTTTAAAAACGAGGTGTCGGTAATGGTCGGTTTAGCCAGATAAATAATTTTATGCAGTTGCTCTTTGTTTGTATCCCAACCTACTAAGCGCCCAGCGTGATCGGGCCCTGAAGTGTCAAGCATCCATAAAACGCCATCGCTTGATACGTTTATACCAAGTACATCGTAAAAACCTTTACCGTTATTGTACGCGTATGCCCATTCTTCATTAGGGTAGGGCTTAGTTGTTCCATCGCTTAAAAGCTCCATAATTTTTTGCTTTTGGCCAAAAAAGCCATGCACAGATAAAAACTTTCTGCCGGATGGGGTAATAGCAATGTTGCCCGGTGGGTGCTGCGCATCAAAAGTGGCTACTGTTTTTAAATCAGCATTTTGGTTAGCAGTATTAGCAGATACGGCGTTGCTACCTAAAAGTGCCGTGCTACACGCCGCAGCTAATAGTAATTTTTTAATATGAGTCATTTTTAAAACCTTTTAAAACACGTTTATTGTTTAAAAATTAAGAGCCTAATCGGCTAAGTCGTTTACTACTAAATCGAGCAGCTGCATCAATTGCTTCGCTTGTGTTGCATTTACACTATCAAATTTACATAAAATATTTTTAGGAATATCGGCTGCTTTTAACTTAAGCGATTGGCCATGCTGAGTTAGCTGCACTAGGCGTTTGCGTTTGTCGTGCTCATCTTTAATAACAGCCAGTAATGATTTGTCGCTCATTTTTTTGAGTATTTGGGTCATTGCACCGCCATCTATCGCGGTTTTATCTATTAGCCCTGCAATTGTTATTTCGTCTTGCTCCCACAGGGCCATCATTACTACGTATTGCGGGTAAGTTAAATTTAGCGCGTTTAAAGGCTCGCGATACGCACGCGCAATGCTGTTAGATGCCATATATAACCGGTGGCATAACTGATTTTTTAACTTTAATTGCTCAAACGGCATAACGTTATCCTTTATTTCGATGCATGTTATTTTAATTTGCATGCAAAGTATTTGCAATCTCTAATTACTTGTTCTATTATTTTGCACACAAACTAAATTGATTGATGTTTTTAAACTTTGGAGTTCATTATGAATGTATTACAAAACGTAGCTTACACTGCAAAAGCAACTGCAACTGGCGGCCGTGAAGGCGTAGCTAAATCTGATGATGGTCGTTTAGATGTAAATTTATCGACACCTAAAGGTTTAGGCGGAGACGACGGACAAGGCACTAACCCAGAGCAATTATTTGCCGCAGGTTATGCAGCATGTTTTATTGGCGCACTTAAATTTGTAGCAGGTAGCGAAAAAATAGATTTACCAAGCGACACACATATTAATTCACAAGTGTCTATTGGTGCTATTGAAGGCGGTTTTGGTATTGCAGTAAAACTAGCTGTATCACTAGGTGATATGGATAAAGCTGCAGCGCAAACGCTTGTAGATAAAGCGCACCAAGTATGCCCATATTCAAACGCAACACGTGGCAATATTGAAGTAGAGCTTTCAGTTATTTAATAACTAAATAAAGAAAAGTTATAAAAGCACACAACGACAATTAGTCGTTGTGTGCTTTTTTGCGTTTAAGGCATAAAAATTAAATATACGATAAAACGTATATTCACTATTCCATATGTTGTTATTTTGTTTTATTGTGTATGCATAAGCACAGTGAGGACAGTATGGAACAATTCAACCCACTTCAATTTTATAAATGCCTAGCAGACGATACACGTTTAAAAGCAATGCTGCTAATTAGCCATCAAGAAGAGCTGTGTGTATGCGAGCTTGTTGTTGCACTTAAATTAAGCCAACCTAAGGTATCTCGCCATTTAGCGCAGTTAAGACAATGCGGATTATTAAGCGACCGTAAACAAAATCAATGGGTGTACTACAGTATTAACAAAGCACTGCCAGAGTGGGCTAAAAATGTATTAACGCAAACGCTTACTGCTAACTCTTCATTTTATCAAAACGATTTAACGCGCTTAAACGCTATGGGTAATCGCCCTGAACGTGCAGCTAGCTGTTGTAACTAACTAATAAATTAACTTATTAAAGGTATTTAATTATGACTATTAAAGTAGGTATTAACGGTTTTGGCCGTATGGGACGTTTAACACTGCGTGCAGCAGTTGATTGGCCAGAAATAGAGTTTATTAAAGTAAATGATGTAGCGGGCGATGCTAAAACACACGCACATTTAATTGAGTTTGACTCAGTGCACGGACGCTTAGCGCAGCAGGTTACTAGTGATGATAATAGCTTTAGTGTGGGTAAACACACGATTGCAGTTACCAACAACAAAACCATAAATGAAACTGATTGGTCAGATTGCGATGTAGTAATAGAGGCCAGCGGTAAAATGAAAACCACTGAGCTGTTAAACCAATATTTAGCGCAAGGTGTTAAGCGTGTTGTGGTAACAGCACCAGTAAAAGAAGACGGTATTTTAAATGTAGTAATGGGTGTAAACGATGACCTATATAACCCAGGTGAGCATAAAATTGTTACTGCGGCTTCTTGCACAACTAACTGTTTAGCGCCAATAGTAAAGGTTTTGCAAGAAAAAGTGGGCATTAAGCACGGCTCAATGACCACTATTCACGACATTACTAATACCCAAACGATTATAGATGCCCCTCATAAAGATCTACGCAGAGCGCGTTCATGCGGTACTAGTTTAATACCAACAACAACAGGCAGTGCAACAGCCATTACGCATATTTTTCCTGAGCTTAAGGGTAAATTAAACGGCCATGCTGTGCGTGTACCTCTTACTAACGCGTCAATTACCGATTGTGTTTTTGAGCTAGAGCGAGGTGTTACACAAGATGAAGTAAACACTTGGTTTAAAAATGCTGCAAATAACGAGCTAAAAGACATTTTAGGCTACGAAGAAAGACCGCTTGTATCTATAGATTATAAAACAGATCCACGTAGTTGCACCATAGATGCGCTTTCAACTATGGTAATTAACAACACTCAGCTTAAATTATACGCTTGGTATGATAACGAATGGGGTTATGCAAACCGTACCGCTGAGCTAATGCTTAAAGTTGCACAAAGTGATGTGGTTTAATCTCGTTTTAAAAGGTTTAAATTCATGCTTGCGCAGTTAGCTAATTTACCAAGCTCTATAAAACAATATTTAATAATTACCGGTAATTACTGGGCATTTACTTTAACTGATGGTGCACTGCGCATGCTGGTGGTGCTGTACTTTCATCAGTTGGGTTATGGTGCATTTGCAATAGCCATGTTGTTTTTGTTTTATGAAATTTTTGGCGTAATCACCAATTTAGTAGGTGGTTGGCTTGGGGCACATTTAGGGTTAAATAAAACCATGAATGTAGGGCTTGGGCTACAGCTTGTAGCTTTAGCCATGCTTTGCGTTCCTGGAGATTGGCTAACCGTTGCCTATGTTATGGCAGCGCAAGCACTGAGTGGCATAGCTAAAGACTTAAATAAAATGAGCGCAAAGAGCGCCATTAAGTATTTAGTACCACAAGACGATGCAGGGCAAAGCCAATTATATAAATGGATTGCCATACTTACGGGCTCTAAAAATGCGTTAAAAGGAGTGGGCTTTTTTTTAGGTGGCTTGCTACTTACCGTATTTGGTTTTGTGGGGGCATTAATAAGCCTAATTGCTTTACTTAGTGTTGCGTGGGTTATTAGTTTAATTTTTTTAAAAGGCGATATTGGTAAAGCTAAAAACAAACCTAAGTTTAAAGAATTATTTTCTAAATCGCGGGCAATCAACTTACTTAGTGCAGCGCGTTTATGCTTATTTGCGGCGCGCGATGTATGGTTTGTGGTTGCATTGCCGGTTTACTTAGCCGCTCAGTTTAACTGGGATCACTGGTGGGTAAGCGGCTTTATGGCTTTGTGGGTAATTGCTTATGGATTGGTGCAGTCGCAAGCACCGCGTATAACAGGGCAAAGTGATTCAAACTCACATTCAGTTAAAAAAGCGTATTGGTGGGTTGCTCTATTAAGTGGCGTAACTGGCATTTTAGCGTTGTTGATGCAATTTGATGTAGCGGTACATTTTACGCTTGTAATCGGCTTACTTATTTTTGGTGGTGTATTTGCTGTAAATTCATCGCTGCATAGTTACTTAATAGTAAGTTTTGCTAAAAACGATGGGGTATCACTCGACGTTGGCTTTTATTATATGGCCAATGCGATAGGGCGTTTGCTTGGTACGGTGCTTTCTGGCTGGGTTTTTCAGGTATATGGGCTCAGTGCGTGTTTATGGGTAAGTGTGTGTTTATTAATTGCAGCCTCAATTACAACGGCACGTTTGGCTAAACTTTAAAAAACTCAACGTATTGTATTAAATTCAATTTGTTTAACGATATTCATAGCTTCGTTGGTTAGATCTACTAAACTGTATCAGTAGTTTTAATTTAAAGGGTGTGATGAATGCGAGAAATATCGTTAGCAAAAAAGTTACTCTGGCTAAGTGTCGGTAGTATATTTATAACTGTACTAGTGCTATCAGGCATTTTGTGGTGGCAGTTATCATCAAGTAATAAGCAGTTAGCGACCAAATCCGAAGAGTACATTATTGTAGAAGTAGAAGAAAAGCTTAATGCTCATGCGGCTGGATACGGAGAAAAAATTGCTGGCTTTATTAATGAAGCTTACCGTGTTCCTTATTCATTAGCGGCACTACTTGGCGATGCAGCAAAACAAAGCACTTTAGACCGAGATACAGTTGTCAGTATAAATAAAGCGGTTTTAGAACAAAACACTCTCTTATCATCTATTTATTCTCAATTTGAACCAAACGCTTTTGATGGGCAAGATTCTCAATATCAACAAGGGTATAAGCATTCAGTAGATAGTGCTGGTACTTTAGAGGTATATATAACTCGCGATCAAAAAGGCGTAATTGAACAACAAAAAGTAGCGAATGCTGCCGATAAATATATTACCTCTTTAAATGAATTTGGTATTCGCGAAGCGCAGTGGTATTTGTGCGCAAAAGACACACTTAAGCCTTGTATTATGGAACCGTATTTATACGAAATCCCATCGGGCGATTCGGTAATGCTAACTTCGTTAACCGTGCCTATTTTAAAGTCAGGCCAGTTTATTGGTTTAGCAGGCGTTGATTTAACTCTACCAACCTTTCAAGTAATGACTGAGCAGCTTTCTAAGCAGCTTTACAATGGTCAAGCTAAAGTAACCTTATTAAGTGATTTAGGTTTAGTTGTAGGCAGCAGTCATTATAAATCTAAATTAGGGCGCCCAATTAAAGAGGCTGTTAGTTCTACTATATTTAATGATATTGAAAAGTCTAAAGGGCAAAGCGGTATTTTTAAAACAAATAGTGAATATTTAGTAAATTATCCAATTGATATAAAACTAGCAAACACTCAGTGGTCATTAATCATAGAAGTACCTACAGACCTAGCACTTGCAGGGCCTGAAGCGCTAGAAAAAAACATGCAAGAAACAGCAGCATCACTCGGGTTTATTATTTTAATTACAGGCTTAATAATTGCTGTGGTTGCTTTTGTTATTATGAAATTAGTAATTGCAGGTGTAATAGCGCCGCTACAACAAATTCAACAGCGGGTTGATAACCTCGCAAGTTCTGAGGGTGATTTAACGCATACATTGCATGTTGATAGCCACGCAGAACTTATTGCATTAGCTGGTGGGTTTAATCGATTTTTAGCAAAACTACGTGATTTAATTTCTGAACTAAAAGCGGTGTCTGAGCAAACTAAACAGCAAGGCGAAATAGCACAACACATCGCTATTGATACTAAGCATAATGTTCAATCTCAATTTCAAGAAATTGAAAGTGTGGTAACGGCTATGAACGAAATGAGCGCAACAGCACTCGAAGTCGCCAGAGCATCAGAGCAATCAGCCCAACAAGCCGATGAAATAAATAGCTTGGTAGTAAGCAGTGAGTCGAGCTTATCGTCAGCGATGACACAAGTTAAAACGATGTCTGAAGAAATTAAAGAAGCAAACCAAGCAGTTGAAAAAGTCGCTTCGCGTAGTAAAGACATTACGCAAATATTAGATGTAATTCGTACTATTTCAGAACAAACAAACTTACTTGCACTTAACGCAGCCATTGAAGCTGCGCGCGCAGGTGAGCATGGGCGAGGCTTTGCCGTTGTTGCTGATGAAGTACGTGCACTTGCTTCTAAAACGCGTTCATCAACAGATGACATAAGCCAGTTAATTGATAGTTTATTATCTGAAGTAGGTAACGCATCTACCGTTATTGAAAAAGGCGTAGTACGTGCACAAAATGCCGTTGATGAAACATCGGTAGCTTTTGATGCTCTGCACAGTGTTGTTGTTAAAGTTGATGAAATAACCAATCAAATTACACATATTGCCACCGCTGCTGAAGAGCAAAGCTTAGTGACTGAAGAAATAAACCGTAATTTAACGCTTATATCTGATGCCGCATCGCAGCTTGCTGACTTATCTACACAAGCAGGGGATAGCAGCGAAGCGCTTAATGCACTTGTTGCCCAGCAAGATAATGAGCTAAATAAGCTTAAAACGTAACTTATAAATTAAGTTTTAAGCACAAAAAAATGGCCAGTTAATACTGGCCATTTTTATTTAGTAAAATAAGTATAACTTGTTGAGAATGCTCGATAACTGCTATTTATAACTTTTTAATCAACATAAACATTTGGTTGATCATTGGCTCAGCAAATTGATCTACATTAGGACGATTAAAATAACCGCGTAAACCTGTAAATTGCACCTGAAAAAAGCGCGCATATTCAACAGCGGTCAACGTATTACTTAACTCACCTTTGTTTATTGCTTGTGTAAACAACTGCGTTAAATAAGCTTCAAATTGAGCGGTTAAATCTAAGCTTAGCTCATATAGGTTTGAGTCTTTTTCTGCAAACTCGCTGTTTGCTTTAACCAGCATACAAATAGCGCTTGGGCTGCAATCTTTTGTTTTAATGACCACATTTTCAACAAATGCACGTAACCCACCAAGTACTGTATCTGCACTTGATAGAAACCCCTCTATTTGGGTTTTCATTTGTACTGTGTAATCTTTCAGCGATTCGCAGTATAGCCCTTCTTTAGAGCCAAACGCAGAGTAAATACTACCCGGGCGCATATTAACGGCTTCTTGTAAGTCACGCGTTGAGGTTGCATGAAAACCTTTTTGCCAAAATAGCTGGCTTGCAACGCGAACTACATTATCGCGTTCAAATTTAACCTTATTAGCCATATCATTCTCAATCAATTTGAACATTTGCTCAATTTTAACTTGAACAGTCGCTCAAAATCAAATACTATGTGTCTCGAAGTTACTTAAAACTATTAATTATTAGGAGCTAACCATGGCCGAATTTACTTTATACACTCAAGAAAACGCACCAGAAGAAGCAAAACCGTTACTAGCTGATTCAGTAGCAGCATTTGGTATGCTTCCTAACTTACATGCAGTAATGGCTGAAGCACCAACATTACTTAAAGGTTACCAAGTACTGCATGAGCTGTTTCAAAAAACATCATTCAATGCAGAAGAGCTAACAGTAGTATGGCAATCAATTAACGTTGAGCACGCATGTCATTACTGTGTTCCTGCACACAGTGGTATTGCAGCGGCAATGAAAGTTGATCAAGGTATTGTTGACGCACTTGTAAACAAAACACCACTTGAAAACCCTAAGCTAGAAACTCTTCGTGAAACTACACTCGCAATGACACGTGAACGTGGCGTGATCAGCGATGAGCAAATCGAAAAATTCTTTGCAGCAGGTTACGGTAAGCAACAACTACTTGAAATTATTGTAGGCTTGTCTCAAAAAGTAATGAGCAACTACACTAATCACCTTGCTGATACACCAGTAGACGCTGCATTTAAAAAATACGTAAAATAAATACGATTTTATAAATGACAAAAGGCAGCCTAGGCTGCCTTTTTTGTGTTTATAAATCGCGGCTATTTAAATTTAACCGTTTTTGTACTGCGTGTATAGCTTCTGCTTTCGGGCTTAGTCCATTCACCCTTCTTAAGATAAGAGGTCGATACAATAAACTTATCGTCTTTTAAATCACTAGTAGATTTAACCTTAGTCACTCCCTCTTTACTGCCTGTTACTTCCTCATAGGCTACAAACTGAGTAGGGCTTAATACCGTTATTGTGCCTTTAGTGTAAAATCCTGCCGTAGTGAAATAATAAAATACGAGTGACTTCTTTTTGCTATCATAAAAAATCATCGACTCACCGCCATACTCACCCTCGTTAATCGAGTGCATGGTACGAATAGCTTTACCGTTTAAAGCGCGTTCCCAACGGCCAACATCTTGTATTTTTTTAGCGCCTTCTGGTACTTTAAAGTCTGCTTGCCACGTTCCTAAGTAAGGTTTAAACACTTCTAGCTCTTTATCAAGGTTACTGGCAGTTTCATTAGCAAAGCTACTAAATGTGCATAAACATAATGCTAAGAATAGCGATTTAAAATATGTCATAATTTGGCTCTCGTTGTTAGGCTCTTATAAGCCCAGTATAGGTGATAATTAATTGATAAAGAAAATATTAATCACATTCTCATTGCTTTATTTAGCTGCCATTTGGTTAGCTTACCCGCTGCAATACTTACCTGTTTATATACCAATATATGTACCTGGTTATATAAGTGTATTAAGTGCTATAACTTTTTTAATGTACGCGTGGGATAAGCGACAAGCTAAGCGCTCTTCACATAAAAAAGTAAACCGCACGCCAGAGCGTACACTGCAGCTACTTGCATTATTTGGAGGATGGCCGGGGGCATTACTTGCTCAACAATTACTTCGTCATAAATCGCAAAAGCGACGTTTTATTATTGTGTTGTGGTTATGTATTTTAGTGAATGTTGGTAGTTATTTCGCAGTAGGATATTTGTGGCTTTATGAAGGATTTAATATGCCTTAGGCCAGTTATTAAATTAACCAGGCTAAGGCATATAAACTAAAACGTACTGAGAAGCTTACTGAGCCGATTGGCTTGCTTCCATTGTATCGAGTTCAACAGTTAGTATTGTTTTTTTATCAACTGAAACCCACTTTCTGTAAGTAAGGTATCCTGCTTTGCTTACTTCAATATCGTATTTACCTTCTTTAAGCTCAATACCAGCTTTGTAAACAGGGTTGATATTCATAATACGAACGCGAGCATCAGCAGGGTTAGTAATAACTGTTAATGAAATTGGTGCAGCTACTTCCTCTACTACAACTTGAGTCTCAGTAACAACTTCCTCAACAACTTGTTCTGTTTTATCAGTTGACGTTGTTGAACAACCAGCTAGTAATAATATTGCTGCAAGTGCGCTTAAATTTTTCATCGGTACTCCATTAGATCATTGTAAAAGTGTTGAGTGTCACGAAAAATCTGGGGAGAGTATATCTAACTCGTCGTCCTTGACCTTCGTTTTAAAATAAACTGGCGGATAGTTTAATATGTATCCGCCCTGTATTCAATTGCCGTAATTCTAATATCTTAAAGCACCTTTCTATAAGTAGCTAAAAGGGGATTTTAACTCATTGATATAAAATTATATATTAGAGCATACTATCTAAAGATTGCGTTATGGCTTCGCTTCTCTCTACTAGTTGCTCAGCAGTTCTATACATTTTTCGTTTCATTAATGTATTTGCCATCGTTATGTATCTTCTTGATAGCTCCTGTTTTAACTCAACCAAAAGGGAGAAATCTGCTGGTAATTCATTCGATTCTAAGTTAACTAGTTCTTCAAATTCAAGTAACTCTTTATAGTCTTCTATTTTATCTAGTTGCGCGCTATAGCGTTGAAATCTTGGTTGATAAAATACAACAGCATCAGATGTAGGAAAGTTTACTTGTTCACCTTTATCTATTATCTCTTTGTATGCAGTTAATGCATCAATAGCTGATTCTCTTTTTAATAAATCGCTAAAAAGAAGCTCTGCTTTTTGGCTGTCAGTAAATATCGCTTTACCTACACTCAGTAGCGCTTTTTGCGAAACTACATCATCACTTTCAACTGCTTGATTAAGTGTTAATTTGAAATTTTCAAAATGCTCTGGTAAAGGTTGATATACATATGTGCTATCAACTTCGTTAAGGTCTTTAATTAGTTGGGGGATACTATTGTTGTCAACTTCGTTATAACGGGATTGTTCCAGCAGTAGATTAATTCTTGATGTTATATCAAAAATTATAGACTGGCGTTCTCTAAGAACACTTTCTAATTGCACAGAAAGCGTTTCTGAATCTGGGTAGTACTCCAAAGCTTTAGAATAGACTTCAATAGTTTTATCAAAATCTTTAAATTTATTAGCGCTATTATTTGTTCTACTCGCCCTAGTGTCGAAGCTATCTAATATACTAGCTTGATTAACTCTCAATAAACCTTGTTTTAAGACTTCGTATTGTGGAGGGATTTCTCCTAGCTTATCTAATATTTCAGGTCCACTCCATGACATCCAAGTTTCAACTTGTTGGTTGATAGCATTCGCGTTATCAAGTTTTGCCTGTAATTGTTTTGTGCTGCCATTAGTCGAAACATGGTATTGACCTGCAAGTACAGCTAAGACAACTGAAATAGCAACTAAGGCAATAGTCGGTTTTAAATTAGATTTAAGTTTATTTTGAATTGGTAGTAAGGAACTCTCACGTTGTGATGACTCTAGTGATAATGCCTTTTTTAAACTTTTCCAAAGCCAAATAGGACAATGACTAGGGCGTGAAGCTGAAGTGTTTTTCGAAAGCTTATCGGCAGAAACTCGGTTAAAAGGGTGCTTACTGCTAAGTAGCTCAAATGCGATACATGCAAATGAAAACACATCATCTTTAACAGATGCTTCAGCACCACTTAGTTGCTCTGGGCTTGCATAAGTTGGGGTATACCCACCAATTGTACCTAGATCTGTATTACTATTAACTGCGTAAGCATCTTCTATGCTTTTATGTTTAGCTATTCCGAAGTCGAGTACCTTAAGATTGCCATTACTATCGAATATTATATTAGATGGTTTAAGGTCATTATGTATAACGCCTCTAGAGTGAGCATAGATAAGCGCATCTGATAACTGTTCCAAAATCACTTTGGCTTTTTTAAACGCCATACCAGAGGGCTTATTTCTTTTTATTATTTGCTCTAAAGTTTCACCTTCGATGAGTTCCATTGTCACATAATATAAATCGCCATCTGAATCGGCTGAAAATACTTTAACGATACTAGGGTGGGAAAGTTGCTGCGTTTTAGCTGTCTCATCTTTTAAGAGTGAAATTGCTTCTTCTGAATTTGAAAACTCTTCCTGCAATACTTTTATTGCAACAAATGCTTCAGAGCGGCCTGTGTTTTCTAAAAAAGTATCTCTAGCACGGTATATGTAGCACATTCCACCTTGACCAATAAGCTCTTCAACTAAGTAGCGATTAGATATTTTCTTACCAAGTAGATTTATTTTATTTTTAGGTAATGCTTTTTTTGAACTAGAAGCAAGTGAAGCAATCTGGGTTTTATCGTTAGAATTATTAGTACCGCTCATTATAAATCCTTTTATTGTGTTAATTTAAATAATTGCAAAGGTGTTTTTGTGGTTATTATCAATTTTCCCTCTGATATTGGCATGTATTTTTACAAAAAATGCTTATTATAGCAATGTTTCAATTGTTGAATATTTACATCTATACTCACAGCCCAACACCTTTTTACTTCGATATGATTTTCTCTATGCTTTTATAATTTAAATACTAAACTAAACTAAAATAAAAGAACGATTAGATAGAATGTAAATTAAAGGGGTTATCCGGTTTTAGAGCTATGCAGAGTTATATGGAAAGAAAAAAGTGGAAGGCACGTATTAAAAGCATAAAAGTAGATAACATGAGTTAAACAAGGCGCACTATAAAATCATTATTAGCGCTATTTATTAGCTGCTTTTAAGATTAAAGGGAATTAAGTCTCTGTTTATATATTAATTTCAATGTTGACAATAGTTTCGCTTGTACTTTATCCTAGCGAAATTGTAGATTTATGGGACTAACATATCAAATGGAACTGATACTAAACATAACTAGTTATCATAGACTCTCACCTGAAATTGAAGCTTCTAAGACAGTAAAAGATACGCTTACATTCGGCCGCTCTGAGTCATGTGAATGGCATCTTCCCGATCCTGAAAAAATTATATCTAGTAGGCATGGTAAAATAGAAAAAGAAGGTGATTCGTTCTCTATTTACGATAATTCTACTAATGGTATTTATATAAATTTTGGTGTGTCTCCCCTAGGCCAAGGCAATAAACAACGCCTTTCAGACAATGATGTGCTTACAATTGGTGACTTCCAGATTGAAGTTAAATTAGTTGAGCAACAAACAGTTGCCCCTTCACAAAGCCATAAAGTTATACCTAGTAACCGAAATGATGATAAGCAATTAGAAACACAGGCTGATTCTTTTTCACAATCACATAGCTTTTTAAATGACTCTATTTTAGATGAGTCGATGCCTACTGTTTCTATGGTTCAAAGTGATTTTTCAAATTCAGGGAACCAAATACCTGAAGATTGGGATGACTTATCTCGTTTGATGAATAGTGAGCATCATGTTACCGAAAATAAAAATGATGTAATCACAGAAAAATTAGAAATGCCGATTGCTCCCTCGTCTGAAAAAGCAATACCAGAAGTAAGGCATATCGAACCTACGCCCCAACGTGTACAACAAACAGAGCCACAGAGTGATTCGTCTTTATCTGATGCATTTTTGAAAGGGCTAGGAGTTAAAGCTGAATTACAAAGCTCACTTAATACAAAAGAGCTTTGGTATGAAATGGGCCAAGGTTTGAATCTAATGCTTAATGAGCTTATGGAGTCTCTGCGTCAAAGAGCGCATGTTAAAAGTCAATTAAGATTAAACCATACAATGTTTCAGACGCAACAAAATAATCCATTGAAATTTTCTGCCGATATAGATGATGTTATTCAGAATTTATTCATAAGGAATAGTGCAAGCTTCCTTTCATCTAAGGAATCTATAAAAGAAAGCTTTATAGATACACGTAGACATGAGCATGCTTTACTAGCAGGTGCTGATGGTGTTCTTAAAGGGATGTTAGCTCAAGTTTCTCCTCAGCACATTAGTCGCCAGGCAAATGAAAGCTCCAATGTACTTAAAATTATCCCCGGTCAACTCGAGTCTAAATGTTGGAAGTTATATCAGAGTTTACATGATGATCTTTCGCAAGAAGTTAATTCAAAGGGGGCGCTGGCTCTGTCGGATGATTTCTTAAATGCATATAATGATAAAATTAAAGATACGCACTAGGAAGGAATGAAATAATGCATAAAGTTAAGCTCTACTTAATGAGTTTTAGTTTATTATTTTTAGTATTAGGATGTTCAACAGTTAATAGAATTGTTCCAGCATCTACAGATTTAAAAATCAATGTTTCTAAAAATGTAAATCCGGACACATCTGATAGACCATCACCAGTAGTGATGAAAATATTTGAGCTTAGTTCCAGAACCATTTTTGATACACAAGATTTCTTCAGCTTATACGATACACCTGAAAAAATACTTGGCCCCGATTTACTTAAAAAAGATGAGCTTGAATTACAACCAAACTCAGTACAAAAATATAAAATGAGTCTGAATCGAAATACTCGTTACGTAGGCGTAGTTGTCGCATATAGAAATATTGATCAAGCAAGGTGGAGAGCTGTAATAGAAGTTGATCCAACAGGCTATGATGATATTGATGTTAATGTAGAAGCAATTGCTACATACATGAGAGAGCAATAAAAAAGGATTTTAAAATGGGTGATAACACTCGTGTTGCATGGACTGAAGGGATGTTCTTAAGGCCTCAACACTTCCAACAATCAGATAAACATATTTCTAATGTTATTAAGCAAGTTTGCAGCGGTAACCTTGCTGATCCGTGGGGAATACTTGAAATTGCTATTGATACAGAGTTATTAAATTCAGGTCAGTTTGCAATTGAAGCTTTATCAGCCATAACACCTGATTTAATGCCTATTGACATGCCACAGTCTACATCTCTTCCTGAACCATTAGTTGTTGGAAAAGATGTGTATGATGAGATTGTTTATTTGGCAATACCTGCTTTAAAAAATAGCGGGATTAATATTTCAGCGCCCGAAGAAAATATTGTCACTCGTTATAAGTTAAATGACTTGTCGGTAAGCGATGACTTTATTGGTGCGCAATCACAAGAAATTATTCAAGTAGCAAAAATATATAGCAAATTAGTTTTATCTTCAGACGATCATTCTGGTTACATACTACTTCCTTTAGCAAGAATTTTAGAAGTAAGTAGCGAAGGCCAAATCAAATTAGATAGCAAATATATCCCAGCTTCTTTGAAAGTAGGGCAATGCAAGCCCCTTCTTGGGTTAGTTCGTGAAATAGGCTCTATGATAAAGCAGCGCTCAGAAAGTATCGCTGTGCGGTTATGCCAAGGTTATGCTGGTAGTACTTCTGTTGCTGACTTTATTATGCTTCAGACGCTAAATAAGTATGACGCTGTTTTTGATAATTTATTATCAGTTAACAATCTACATCCTAATGTGCTTTATATTAGACTTATTGAGCTTGCTGGTGAGTTATCTACCTTCAGTACAGTTAATAAGCGAGTTCCTAAACTTCCTAAATATGATCATAAAAATTTAGGACAAGTCTTTAGTGAAGTCGTTAGCTTTTTATATCAATCCTTAAGTCATGTAATTGAGCAAACTGCAACTGAAATTAAGCTTGAGCAAAGTAAGTTTGGTATTTCATTTGGAGCGCTAAAAGATAAATCAGTGCTTAACTCAGCCCAGTTTATTTTAGCTATCAAAGCAAGTGTTCCGCATGAAGAACTTCGTAAGATACTACCTTCACAGATCAAAATTGGCAGTGTAGAAACAATACGCGATTTGGTAAACAATCAAATTCCCGGCATAACAATTAGTAGCTTGCCAACAGCCCCGAGACAAATTCCTTACCATGCAGGTTTTCATTATTTTGAATTAAACAAACATGGGGAACATTGGGAAAAACTTCGTTCGAGCGGAGGTATTGCTATTCACTTGTCAGGTAGCTACCCAGAACTTCAATTGAGCCTTTGGGCTATCAGAACTTAACTTTTAAAAGGAAGAGTTTCAATGGACGAAACCATTATCAAACCACGCCCTGGTAGACGAGGGCGTGAGACATCAAATAATACAAATATTAATAGTGATGCAGATAAAACGGTTATGTCGGTTGAGTCAGCATCGACTAAACTGCCAAGTAATACAAAAATATCTATATTTAAAAATCCACTTTTAGAAGCTGCAACAGATTGCTTCTCTATTGTTATCTCTATTAGTCAATCTGTAGAAATGACTAATTTAGCTGCTTTAAAACATCGCTGCGTAGAAGCAATAAAACGTTTTGAAATGGAAGTGCGTAATCAACATTTATCTAAAGATGTGATTAACAATGCACGTTACTGCTTGTGCGCAATACTCGACGAGTCTGTATTAAATTCAAAATGGAGTTCAATGGAATGGGCTGATGAAAGCTTGTTGTCTACCTTTCATAAAGAAACGTTTGGTGGTGAATATTTTTATACTCTTTTAGATGACTCACTTTCCCAACCAGAAAAAAATGAACAATTTTTAGAGTTACAATATCATTGTTTAAATCTAGGTTTTAAAGGTAAGTATAGGCTAGATACAATCGGCGATAACAAAGTAGAAGAGTATCGTTCGCAGATTTACCATTTATTGAATCAACTCAATGGACCTATAAATAACAAGCTTTCACCAAATTGGAAACAAAGAGTAGCCGCAGGTGTTGAGCTTAGAAATCAAATACCACTTTGGGTTATTTTTTCAGTTTTAGGGCTAGTGCTATTAGCTGTTTACTTATTTATTAACATGAAATTAAATGATGAAGTTTTTTCAGTGAATGAAAAATTGTCAATAATTCACCCTTTAGCTAATGATCAGACTGTTGATAAAAAAGATCAGCAATTATTAGTTTTAGAGCAGTTATTACAAACTGAAATAAAAATGGGGATTGTTGAAATAAACAAAACTCATGATCGAATCAGAATTACTATAAACAGTGAAAGCTTGTTTAACCAAGGTGACTCAAAATTATTACCATCATTTCAACCTATATTAGAAAAGCTAGCGCTTAGTTTAGAAGGTACAAAAGGACGTATATTAATTACTGGTCATACAGACGATACTCCAATTAGTACAGATAGATATCCATCCAATTGGCACCTTTCTCTTGCTAGAGCTACTCAGGTAGCTAATTCTATGGCAAAAAGCACGAACCTTAGCGGCCGTTTATGGCCTGAAGGAAAAGGCGCTGCAGAGCCAATTGCCAGTAATTCAGATTCAGCTTCTCGGTCATTAAACCGACGAATTGAAATCGATCTATTATTTTAATGAGGCTGAAATGAGTTTCTCACAAAAATTTAAAAAAATGACTTACGCGCTTACATCACGCACTGCAATGCTGATCATTGGGTTTATTGCTTTATCATTATTAATTTGGTTTGGCGGCCCTTTAATTGCGGTTGCAGATTATGTGCCTCTAGCGAGTATAGCTTCCCGGCTGCTTACTATTTTATTTGTACTACTAATATTCTCAGTTTCAAAAATATATCGTCTAGTTCAGCAAAGTAAAAGAGACGAAAAAATGGCTGATGAGTTAATTGATAGTGATGACTCAAACAGTAATGAAGTAAATGAAGAAATTACGACTTTAAAAACAAGAATGAATGAAGCAATAGACTTGTTAAAAGACGTAAAACTGTTTAAAGGTAAAAATATTTACCAGTTACCGTGGTATATAATGATTGGGCCACCTGGAGCTGGCAAGACCACCGTAATACATAACTCTGGTCTAGATTATCCTTTGAAGGATAAGCTTGGTGTAGATTTAGTTCATGGTATTGGTGGAACTCGAAATTGTGATTGGTGGTTTACTAATAAAGCTGTATTAATTGATACCGCAGGAAGGTACACGACTCAAAATAGCCATGCAAAACATGACTCTAGAGCGTGGGAAGGCTTTTTAGGCTTACTGAGAAAGTACCGTCCTTTGAGACCAATTAATGGTGTGATGATCAGTATGGGTATCTCAGAGTTGATGAGTCAAACCAAAACTGAGCGAAACCTGCATGCACGTGCAATTAAACAGAGGCTTCAAGAACTTCAAAATCAACTAGGAATGACATTTCCTGTATATGTTATTTTTTCAAAAGTTGATTTAATAGAAGGGTTTAGAGAGTTCTTTGGCGAATTAACAGAAGAAGAATGTGAGCAGGTTTGGGGCGTAACTTTTGAGCTGGATTTGGCAAAAGATACGCAGGTTGAAGCTTTTAATAAAGAGTTTCATTCTTTAATTTCTAAATTAACCGAAATGCTTAATCGTCGACTTATTAACGAGCGTAATCAAGCTATACGAGCTAAGATTTTTGAGTTCCCTAGGCAGCTTAGAGTGTTGCAAGGCGTAGCTGATGGGTTTTTAAAAGAAATTTTTACTCCTAATGCATATGAAGAATTACCAATGTTCAGGGGCGTATATTTAACAAGTGCGACCCAAGAAGGTACACCATCAAGTTTCTTGAATGATGTTAATGCCGGAAAAACAGATTATATAAACCAATCAAAAAGTTTTTTTATAAAAAATGTTTTGGAAAGCGTTATTTTTCCGGAGCAAAACTTAGCAAGTACTAACAAACACCATGATAAACAAAATAAATGGTTACGTATCGCGAGTATCTCACTTGCTTGTGTTGCTTTGTTTGGCTTTTCAATTTCATGGTATTTTAGTTTTGCTTGGAATAGCAATTTAATTTCTGCAACAGAGGAAGCAGTTACAACATACCAAGAGCTAGATTCAGCTTCATTTGATAGAAATAACTTATTAGTGTTAAACGATAGGCTAAATGCATTAAGAGACTTACCAGCGAGCAATTCAGATTTATTTAATGTGCAAGACTCTCCTTCATTTGGTTTTAACAAACTAAATGAAATTAGAGAATCATCTGTTAATGCATATGACCGTTCGTTGCAAACATATTTAGAACCATTTATAAGTAACACGCTGATTAAAGAGATGGAGGCTCATCCTGAGCATTTAAGTTATTTATATGAAACGTTAAAGTGTTATTTAATGTTATTTCAGCCTGAGTATTTTGATAGCGAAGATATTACTGTTTGGTTTAGTGCTTACTTAGAAAGAAGTTTACCTGGTGATAAGAGCATTCAAACCAGAAATGAATTAATGGGTCACATTACTGCATTATTAGGGAACGGTATAAATCAGAGCGAGATTGATAATCAGGCAGTACGTAATGCGCGTACTGAATTAACTAAACTTCCTATTGCTGAAAGAGCATATCAACGTCTTCAAGCTGACTTTTTAAATAGTAGTATTCCACCATTTAGATTAACTGACATTATTAGTTTTGAAAGTGCGCAAAAATTTACTTTTAGAAATAATGGGGAGTTAACAAGAAGTATTCCAGGCTTATATACATTTAATGGCTTCCACGGCATTTTCAATGTAGAAAAAAGTAAAATGCTTGGTAATTTAATGGCCAGTAGTTGGGTATATGGTGAGGAAGCTTCGGGAACTTATGATATTTCAAAAGATGAAATTGAGAAGAAATTAGAGCAACGTTATTTTCAAGATTATATATATTATTGGCAATCGTTTTTGGATGATTTAAGTCTTAACCAATATAGCTCTCCATCGGAAGGTGTAAATATTACTGATGTATTAGCGGGTTCAGAAGCTCCAATCAAAAACATTATAAGTGCCGTGCAAAAAAATGTTCAGTTAACAAAGCTACCTGTATCTGAAAACCAAAAAGCAGCCGGTAAAGTTGCTGCTAACGCTGCAGAAATAGCAATGCAAACGAAGGCTAATAGAATTAAACGTTTTTTACCTAATGAAGCCCCTAAGTTTGATATTAAATTACCTGGTCATCAAGTAGAAGAAGCATTTGAAGATGTTATTAATATTGATGCACAGCAGTTAGATAATATTCAGAAAAACTTGAGAGAACTGAATATTTATTTAACAAAACTAGATAGAGGCGATCAACTTAAATACTCAATAAAAGATCAAATTAGTGGAAAGAGTAAGCCAAGTTTTATCCGTCAATTAGAGTTTCAGAGCCGTGACTTACCTTACCCGTTTAATAGCTGGTTATTAGATATAAGCCGAGATACGAGTAATATCACAAAAAATAGTGCAAACAGACACTTAAATGAAATTTGGAAAAGCAAAGTTCTACGAGAATACAATGCAGCGATTGTAGGAAGGTACCCATTTTCTCCACAAGCGGATAAAGAAGTTAACATGAAAGACTTTACTCGCTTCTTTGGGCCAAATGGAACGATAGACAGCTTTTTCAACAGTTATGTTGCACCTAGTGTAGATATAAGTTCAAGCCCATGGAAATTTGAAAAAGACATTGGTATCAGCAATGAAACACTAAAAATGTTTGAGCATGCTTATCAGATCCAAACTGCATTTTTTGACCGTGGTAGTGATACACCAAGAATTGAATTTGGGTTACGACCACTTGAACTTGACCGTACAGTATCTAGTTTAATGATAGAAATTGATGGACAGTCTATGACTTATCGTCATGGTCCACTGAAAGTGACTAACTTTATTTGGCCTGGAGCAACGGGGCAGAGCAAAACTCGTGTTGTATTTACCCCTCCTAACGGTGGCCGTTCTATGAATACAACTTACCTTGGAGAGTGGTCACTTTATCGTATGCTAGATGAGCTGAGTGCGACACGAAGTAAAACGCGAGAAGACTTACAGCTACATTTTGCACTTATGGGAAATAATGCAAAAGTAGAGTTATTGCCTAAGTCAATTAGACACCCATTTTGGAATACAAGTGTAGAGAAGTTTTCATGTCCGACGCGATTATAAATATTGGTTACCTTGGCAAAGTCCCATGCTTAGGGGATTTTGTACAAGATAATGTTTCTAAAGAGTTTTCTGAACACTGGGAGCAATGGCTACAAGCTGCCATTGCTGTCAGCAAGGAGCAGCTTGGTGATATATGGCAGGATAATTATCTAACTGGCCCTGTATGGCACTTTGCTTTGAGCTCAAATATAGTTGGTGATACTGGAGTGATGGGAACACTTATTCCAAGCATGGATGCCGTTGGCAGGCACTATCCTTTTACTGTATTGAGTTATACAGACCATGCACCGATTGAAGTTCTAAACTCTGGTGTATTTTCTTTAGAGTATGAAGACGCTGTTTTAAAAGTACTAGATGGATCTGTCGATCTTTTTTCTTGGAGAAAAGAGCTCGCAAAAACTATCAAAATGGCTCCTTCTGAAAAGAAACAAGTTAATTTTTTTGACTCTCTAGACAAAAATAAACAAGGTGAAGCATTTGAGTTTTCTGGCACAGAGCTTACCAACACCATTTTGCAAGATGCGATGCATGCCATACTCTACAAAAAGCATGGCGATTATAGCGTTTGGTGGACACATGGGTCATGTAATATAAAGCCGATGGTGGTTATAACTTCCGCCTTGCCACCGGTTAATCAGGTCGCTGCTATGTTAGATGGACGATGGAAACACTGGGAATGGAATTATACACAGGTAAAAAACAGTGATAAGTAATAAATTTAGTACAAGTTATGCTATTACCCATCGAGGTGTTGTTAGGCAATTAAATGAAGATGCTCACGTTGAAATTAATAGTCACAACGTATGGGTTGTTGCTGATGGTATGGGTGGGCATGAGGCCGGAGAAGTCGCTAGTCAATTAGTTGTTGATGTTATTAGGGCTAAAGTTCAGGAACTTGATTTAGTTGATCTTGATGTATCTCACATCGTTAGCGCTATAGAGAACGCTAATAAACAACTAAATAACTATAGTTCGCAATATTTAGATAACAAAACCGCTGGTAGTACCGTGACGGCTCTTTTTATAAAGGGCGGAGTGTACTATGTGATTTGGGTTGGTGATAGTCGGGCTTATTTATTACGTAATGGGAAGTTTGAACAAGTTTCACGCGATCATAGTCAAGTAAATGATTTAATTGATGAGGGAATAATCTCAATCGAAGAGGCAAAAGATCACCCTCTTTCAAATGTAATTACTCGCGCAGTCGGCGTAATGGATGAAGTTAAAGTAGACGTAATTAAAAACGAACTTAAAACAGGTGATATATTTCTTTTATGTTCGGATGGCCTTACAGGTGAATTGTCAGATGACGATATACGCTTATCATTAGAGCCAAGTAGTATTATAGACTCAGGTATGGCTTTAATGCATTCATCGTTAGTTAGAGGCGCTAGAGATAATGTAACGTGCATTTTAGTTAAGTATGACGAAACAAAAAACAATCTCCATGGCGAAATACTTAATATACAAGATGAGGCAACCATTCCCTTATTTACAAAATAGGGTCTAGTTAGTTTTTTGTTTTATTAGCACTATTTAAAAGTTTTATGTTTAAAGTATTCATGCCCTAATTGTGTTTATACATTTGTAATAACTAATGTATAAACACAATTGTAACTGGGCTTGTAATTTAATATAAAGAATGTAATATGAAATCCGCTCTGCTTTATTAGAGTTTTATGGATAATTATTAGGACGACGGAATGTTTTTATTAGAAGAATATATCTCCCCTATTTCAGACACAGAGATTGCAGGTATTGATCCTCGCTCAGATGTCTCTCCTACGTCTACTTATTATGCCTTAAAAGATTTACGCAATCAGTTACGAGCTGCTGAACGTAATGCTTTGGTTGACGAGCAAGGTATCTCATCGCTTTCACGCGATTGGTTACCGCTTTTAGAACAATGCAGCGAAGCTATAAAAACTGAAAGCAAAGATATCGAATATTTAGCATGGCTTATAGAAGCCTTGTGTCGTATTCATGGATTTAAGGGTTTAGCATTTGGTTTTAAAGTTGCTTATAGCTTATTAGAAAACCATTTTGAGTCTTTATATCCAACTTTAGATACTGATGATGATATTTCAGATAAAGTTTCAGCGCTAGTTGGTTTAAATGGAACCGCTGGGGAAGGGACTTTAATAATACCGATCAAAAGTATTTACCTAACTGACAGTGTTAGTTTAGATGCTTTTTCTTTTTGGGAATACCAGCAAGGCTATGACATTTCTCGTTTAAACGAGGAAAAAAGAGAGAAAAAAATAGCGCAAGGTTCTGTTGATTTTGAATTAATAGAAAAAAGCGCAGCAGAAACGAGTACTGAATTTTTTCTTTCTCTAAAACAAGATATTGAAGACTCAATCGAGGAGTTTTCGATACTTAGTGATGTTATGGATAAAGTTACAGATCAACCTCAGCCTACTTCTAATATAAAAAAAGCGCTCGAAGTTGCACTTGCAGCAGTTAAACATATAGCAGCTGATAAATTGGAAGCTGCTGAAATTGCTTTAGCAGAAAAAAATGCGGAAGAAGAAGATACTGATACAGGCGGAGATGATAATTCGGTTGAAGTGTTAATCGAAAAATCGAGTAGTAATGAGATTAACTCTAGAGAAAGTGCGATTAAAAAATTAAAAGAAATCGCTACTTTTTTTAGAAAAACAGAACCTCATTCACCAATGTCATACACGATTGAACAAGTAATTCGATGGAGCGAATTGTCGCTACCTGAGTTATTAAATGAATTAATTACAGATAGTGATGCTAGGACTGGGTACTTTAAGTTGTCTGGCATTAAAATCAGCGAAACTGAAACATAAGTAAAAGGAGTTCTCAATGAGTATCCATGATAAATTAAAACGAGTTCGTAAGCCTAGAGTACATATCACTTATGATGTGGAAACTGAAGGTGCAGCGGTTAAAAAAGAATTACCATTTGTTGTTGGTGTGATGGGGGACTTTTCAGGAGATAATGCTGATGCCTTAAAACCACTTAAAGACAGACGATTCATTCAGATAGATCGTGAAAACTTTAATGATGTTTTAAAGCGCATGAGCCCTTCTCTTAATTTATTAGTCGACAATACATTAAATGATGATGGTTCTCAGTTTGACGTTAAACTTAACTTTAAATCAATAGATGACTTTGAGCCGGCAGCAGTTGTAAACCAGGTTGAGCCATTACGTAAGCTAATGGAAACGCGCAACAAGCTTCGCGACTTAATGACAAAAATTGACCGTTCAGAAGAGCTTGAAAACGTTTTAGAAGAAGTGCTAAGTAATACTGCAAGTTTAGACTCTATTGCTAAGGAACTTAAATTAGAGGAGACTGAAAAATGAGTACAGAACAATTAAGTACAGAGTTAGAGTCAACTACTGAAGTAAGTTCATCTTTACTAGAGCAAGCCATTGGTGCAACAAAACAGACTGATGCAAGCCGAGCTGAAGAATTACTTAAAACACTGACTGAAGAAGCCTTAAAAGGTACAGTTCAGTGGAACAAAAATATGACTGTGACGTTTAATGAAGCAATTCAATTAATCGATCAAAAAATATCAAAGCAATTAAGCGTTGTTATGCACAGTGAGCAATTTCAGAAGCTTGAAGGCTCATGGCGTGGTTTACATCACCTAGTGATGAACTCAGAAACAAGTGGCACACTTAAAATCCGTGTTTTAAACATGAAGAAAAAAGAGCTTCATAAAGATTTAAGTAAAGCCGTTGAATTTGATCAAAGCCAAACGTTTAAGAAAATATACGAATCTGAATTTGGTACACCTGGTGGCGAACCTTATGGAACTATAGTTGGTGATTTCGAATTCACTAACCACCCAGAAGATGTTGAAGCATTAAGCTTAATGTCTAATGTTGCTGCTGCTGGCTTTTGTCCATTTATTGCAGCATCTTCACCTTCGTTATTTGGTTTCGATAACTGGGAAGAGCTAACTAAACCTCGTGATTTAGAAAAAGTATTTGAATCATTAGAATACACTAAATGGCGCTCGTTTAGAGACAGCGATGATTCTCGTTTCGTATCATTAACAATGCCTCGTTTCTTATCACGCCTTCCATACGGCGCAGCTTCTAAGCCTGTCGAAGAGTTTAACTACGAAGAATTTGAAGTTGAGCCTAAAGATGGTCGTTCAGTAAGTACTGATAATAATGATTATTGTTGGAGTAACGCTGCATACGCAATGGCTACAAATATGACAAAAGCTTTTGCTCAATACGGTTTCTGTACAGCAATTCGTGGTGCTGAAGGCGGTGGTAAAGTTGAAGGTCTTCCTACACATATTTTCACTAGCGATGATGGCGACCCAGATCTAAAATGTCCTACTGAAATTGGTATTACGGATCGTCGTGAAGCTGAGTTAAGCAAACTAGGTTTCTTACCTCTGTGTCACTATAAAAATACTGATTATGCAGTGTTCTTTGGTGGTCAAAGCTGTCAAAAACCACAAATTTATTCTACGCCGGATGCAACAGCTAACGCCGCAATTTCTGCACGCCTACCTTACTTAATGGCAACATCTCGTTTTGCTCATTACCTTAAAGTTATGGCTCGCGACAAAATCGGTAGCTTCATGGAAGCAGAAGATGTTGAATCTTGGTTAAACCGTTGGATTCTATCGTATGTAAATGCGACAGAAGGCGGTGGCCAGGACATCAGAGCACGTTACCCTTTGGCTGATGCAAAAGTATCTGTTAAAGAGATCCCAGGGCAACCTGGTGCTTACAATGCTGTAGCTTGGTTGAAACCATGGCTGCAAATGGAAGAGTTAACTTCTTCTTTACGTCTTGTAGCTAAAATTCCAGAGATTGGTTAATTAACCAATCTTAAGCGTTAAGGATAATGCAGTAGAATGAATCACGAAGAGTTTTCATTTATAAATCAAGACTTCGCTTTTCAACAAAAGTCGCAGTCTCGAATAAGTGATAATGAAGCTTTGCTCGACAGGTTTTTAAATGAAAAAAACCTTGATAAAGCATTATTATTATGGCTTGAAGGCTCTTCTGATTCTCCTATATCTTGGAATAAAGAATCCCTAGGTCCGTATCTACAACGTGTAATCGTAGAACTAGACCAACTCATATCAAATCAATTGAATATCATTATTCATGATAACCGCTTTCAAAAATTAGAAGCCACTTGGCGTAATTTATGGTGGTTGTTACTGCAAAGCGAACAATACGATAAAGAAAATAAAGTTAAAGTTAAGGTGCTTAATTGTGATTGGGCAACATTGTCTAAAGATGTTAACAAAGCGATTGACTTTGACCAGAGCTTGTTTTTTCAAGTACTTTATCAAAGCGAATTTGACAGCGCCGGTGGAGAGCCATTTGGAGTTGTAATAGGTGACTACGAAATAACAAATGCATGTTCTGCAGGAACTGTCTATAACGATATAGATACGATTAAAGAAATATCCAGAACAGCTGCCGCCGCATTTGCCCCATTTATTTGTTCTGCTTCACCTAACTTGTTTGGAGCTGATTACTTTTCTGATTTAGGGTATTACTCAGATCTTTTTAATCACTTTGAACAACCAGAATATGTAAAATGGCAAAGCTTTCGAAAGATGGAAGAGGCTCGGTTTGTTGGCTTTACGTTGCCGCACATATTAGTTAGACCACCATATAGTAATGATGGTAAGCGCCATCAAGATTTTTATTTTAAAGAACAAATTATCGACCCTGAGACCGATATGCTTTGGGGAAATGCCTCATATCAGTTTGTATCAACAATAATAAGAGCTTACTGTGAAAGTGGATGGTTTGGTCATATTCGAGGAATTGAACCAGGAAAAATATCCAAAGGGTTAGTAACAGGGCTTGCTCGCGATAGTTTTGCAAATGATATATATCAAAAAGAGGCTAAGCCTCCTTTAAATTTACTAGTTACAAGTAAGTTTGAAAAACAGTTTTCTGAACTTGGTTTTATTCCAGCTTCATCAGTGACTAACACTGAACATGTTGTTTTTTATAGCAATGCATCAGTGCAAAAAACAAAAAACTATGACTCTAGTGCTGCGAATATTAATGCTCGCTTATCATCAATGCTGCAATATATTTTATGCGTATCGCGTTTTGCCCATTATTTGAAATTATTAGCGCGTGATCGTGTTGGTTCTTACATTTCAGCACAAGCTTGCGAGAGAGATTTACAAGCTTGGATAAATAATTACACAACAGCATCAGATTCAGCTTCAGAGCATATTCGAAGTAAATACCCATTAAGTAACGCAAGAATAAAAGTGAGTGAGAACAAGGCCAACCCAGGTCATTATTTTTCTGTTTTACAGTTACAGCCACACTTTCAATTAGATCAGATGGTCTCTAGTATAAAATTAATTACTGAGCTCAGTCCTCATCATAAAATAAAGGAATAGTAATGAAAAAAATACATAACTTAATTCGTGAGGGGAAACTCACTGATGCACTGTCTTGTTGCGCTACGGAGCTTCAAGATGAACCTCTAAATTTTGATATTAGAAGTGTTTATGCAGAACTACTTTGCATTAATGGCGAACTTGAAAAAGCCGATAAACAATTAGATTTCATGGTTCAAAAGAACCCTGAATTTGCTGTGGGAGCTGTAAATCTTCGCCATTTAATTCGTGCGCAACAATCAAGAGTTGATTTTTACCAAGGTAAAGGCATTCCTAAGTTGTTTCATGATGCAGATGCGTTAGATACTATATTCTTGAGAATGCACGTTGCTCTACTTGAAAATGAAGTTGATGAAGCTGCAAAATTAGCAAAAGAAATGGAAGAATTGAGAGTTCAAGCGTCACAAAGTGGTACTTCAGTAATTAGAGACCTTGATGACAGTTTAGGTCCTTACTTAGAAGTATTAGGGACTAATGGTGAATTTTATTTAGCTAACTTTAATGAAATTGAAACATTAAAAGTTGAGCCTAATGAATCACTACTTGAAAGTATTTGGCTAAGAGTTGAAATTACAATTAAAGATGGTGGTCCCTCAGGTACTGCGCACTTACCACTTGTATACGCTAATTCAAATAGTGAACTAGAAAAGCTAGGTCAAGTATCTGACTGGGAAGAATTACAAGATGAATTTATTATTGGTAAAGGAATGAAAATGTTATTCGTTGATGACGAAGCAATTACAATCCCGAACTTAAAAATAAACGTTTTAGAAACAGCATAGTCTGATTTGATTAATTATGATTGAGCATAAACAACAGCTTCAAGCATCTATTTTAGACAGGCTCATTGATGATGAGCCTGACTTTCAAGATGCACCTTCTCGTACAGAGGGAATAACAATTAGTGAACTGAGGAAAAATGTACGAAGAGATATTGAAGCACTGCTTAATGCTCGGATTCAATGGCATACATGGCCATCACAATACGACGAGTTAGCAACGTCTTGCTTGTCGTATGGTTTGCCAGATTTTTCTAGTATGTCAGTGAGCTCTCATGAAGGGCGGACTTTGTTGTGTGAAACAGTTAGAAATACAATTTTAAAGTTTGAACCTAGGTTTCTTGAGGTCGAAGTATTTACTGACGACGAAGTCCCCATTAATCGCGTACTAAACCTTAGAATAAACGCACTTTTATACGCAGACCCTGAGCCTGAATTTATTAGTTTTGACTCTGAAGTTGAACCCGTTAATTTGGGTATGAAAATTATTGAGGCATCTTTATGAACGATGAATTATTAAAATATTATAATCGTGAATTAGCATTTGTGCGTCATCTAGGTAAAGATTTTGCCGATAAATATCCAAAGGTAGCTGGGCGCTTAAAGCTTAGTGAAGATCATATTGAAGACCCTCATGTATCAAGATTAATTGAATCATTCGCTTTTTTGACAGCAAACATCAGGCAAAAATTAGATGACAGTTTTCCAGAGCTAACAGATGCTTTACTAGGACAAATGCTGCCTGATTATCAAGCTCCAATTCCTTCAATGTCGATTGTTAAGCTAGAAGCTGAAAACCTATCTACTACAGGGATAGTTATTCCCAGAGCCAGTGAAGTAGAAACTAACGTGGAGTCAATGAAGCAGTGTAAATTTCAGACGTGTTATGAAACATATTTATGGCCTGTAGAAATCACAAGTGCTCAATTTGATAACAGCCCATTTGTGGCGCCAAAACCAAGGTGGCATGAAAAAGCTAAATCAATATTTAAACTTGAGCTAACAGGGGAGTACAAAGGTGTATCTCTTGCTGAAACAGGGCTGGAAAAATTACGCATTTTTATTAATGGTCAATGGCATCATACTTTAAAAGTTTACGAGCTTTTATTTAAGCATTGTATCGGAATTGCTATTGATAACGGTGAAGAAGGGATTAAGTACTTATCCAAAAATCAACTTAAAGCCGTTGGTTTTGATGTGAATGAAGCTGTTGTCCCTTACTCTAAGCGTTCGTCTGCGGGTTATCGCTTATTGGTTGAAAATTTTACTTTCCCAGAAAAATTCAGGTTTTTTGAATTAGACGGAATTAAATCCTCACTACCAAAAAAATCGAATCAATGTACCTTATATTTTTATCTAGATACTGAGTCTGCAGAGCTTGAAAAGCAGGTTGATAAGAGCATGTTTTTACTCGGCTGTACGCCAATTATTAACATGTTTGAGCAAGAGTTAGAGCCAATACGTCCAGAAATAAGTGAATACGAGTATAAATTAACACCGCGCTACATGGACTCAGAAATTTCAGAGGTTATCGGTCTTTCAGAAGTTATCGCTTTTGACCATAAAGGTAACAAGCAGGTCGTATCGCCTTTTTACGGGCAAACACACCCTAAATATCACGGACACGATGATTTATTTTGGCATATTCGCAGAGAAACGGCGTCATGGGCAGGCGGCTATGTTGAGTCGGGCACAGAAACATTTTTGTCACTTGTTGATGCTACGTTTGAGAATAGCGCAATGGCTTACGGAGAAGGCAATACAGTTTTAACCGTACGTGCAAATTGTAGCAACAGAAACTTACCAGCCAGTATGCCTTTTGGTGATGACGAGTTGGGCTTACTGATGCCTGAACGTGGTGATGTAATTAAAAAAATACGGTGTTTAATTCCATTTACTCATGCCGTTAGACCTATATTAGCTGATGCAACCCGGTGGCAATTAGTGAATCATTTAACACTAGATGCTTTTAGTGGTGATGACGCGTGTAAAAAGTTGAAGGAAGTACTTCGACTATATGATTTTAGAGCATCACCACAAACTAAGGGCATGATTGATAACATATATAGGGTTTTAATTAAACCATCAACAGCAAGAGTGGTACAAAGTGGCAGAGTAAGTTTTGCAACAGGAAGCGATATTGAAATAACGTTTGCTAATGATGATTTTTCTGGCAGTGGTATGTTTTTCTTCGCGACTATACTTGATCATTTCTTTGCACAGTTTTCTGCAATTAATAGCTTTACTCGTGTGAGCTTGAGACTGAAAGAACAAGAGGAATTATATTATCAATGGCCAGCTAGAGTAGGCGATAGTCCTCTTTTATGATTAAGCATATTATTTCTCAAGCATCACAAATAGATTTTTACAAGGCTGTTTTTATAATAGAAAACCAGCTTAAAAAGCATGGCTTAGAACATAGACATGTTGGTTACGATAGCAATCCAAAGCAGGAGCTTATTAGGTTTACTGCAACACAAAAATTTGGCTACCCAGGTAATGCAATTACCAAGTTAGAAGAGACAAGTTTTGAAGATGGATTACATAAAGTAAACATGCAGGTCTCATTTATGGGATTAACGGGATGCTCAGGCGCTTTACCTCAGTTTTATAGCGAACTAGTAATGCAGCGACTTCGCTACAAAGACACAACGATGCGTGACTTTTATGACATGTTTAATCATCGTCTAATTTCGTTGTATTACAGAGCGTGGAAAAAGTATAAGCCATCTCTTAATCATGTAAATAAAGATAAAAACAAAGACCCCTATACACAAATACTAGGGCTTTTAAGCGGTGGCTATAACGAACACCAACTTCACTTTTCGGGCTTGTATAGTCGTAAAATAAGAAATGCCTCTGATTTAAAAAGTATTTTATCTTCTTATTTAGGCTGTGACGTAACGATTAAGCAAATGATTGGTCAATGGCACGATCTCAATCCACAAGAACAAACACGCTTGGCAAGTCAGACTCTTTATGAAGGGCAACATGCATGCCTAGGTGTTGATACTGTTATTGGAAATAAAGTCTGGGATATTTCGTCAAATATAGAGGTTCACATTTCTTCAAATGATCCGAGCAAAGCCAGAGCATTGTTACCAAAAGGAACATTGTTCGAATTAACAAATAAAATAATTAAAGATTATGTAGGAAATGCAGTTCAATTTCGTTTAGTGATTGAATCTAACTTTGACGAGCTAGAAGCTGCAACACTATCTAAGAATGATTGCCAACTTGGCGCAAATAGCTTTTTAGGCGCCCGTAAAAATACATTAAACACTAACCCTACTAAGTTATCGTTTAAAGGATAATTAAAATTAAAAGGAACAGCGTATGTCTTCGATGACACTGAATAAATTAGTTGAAAAATTGAGTCCTGATTGTAGAAAAAGTCTAGAAGCGGCTGTTGCAATTTGTAATAGCAGAAGTCATTTTACAGTTGAATTAGAGCATTGGTTGCTTGCTATGATTGAACAAAAACTTGATGACGTTAGGCTTATATTTGGATCATTCGATATAGATATCGACAAAGTTCAACAAGATCTGAATCACTCACTAGAGTCTTTAAAAACCGGCAGTGAATCTTCACCTAGTTTATCAGTTCACGTGACTAGCTTATTAAAGCAATCATGGTTGAGCACAAGTATTGAATTTACTGACAATCAAATCCGTAGTGCGTACGTTATTTATACACTAACTAAAGATGATACGCTCTCTAGTTTAGTAACTCGTTGTAGTAAGCTTTTTAATAAAATAGAACCAGGGCAGTTATTACATGCTTGGCCTGAAATTGTCGCCCAGTCAGAAGAGCGAAATCAATCGGTCCAAGGTGCAACAACGCAAACAAGTTTAAATTCTAAAACGCCGAGTCTAGATCAATTTACTGTCGATTTAACAGCGCAAGCACTCGCCGGAAAAATAGACCCTATCCTTGGGCGAGACTTTGAAATTCGCCAGATGGTCGATATTTTAACAAGACGCCGTCAAAATAATCCAATACTTACAGGTGAAGCGGGTGTTGGTAAAACAGCAGTTGTAGAAGGTTTGGCACTTAGAATCGCTCAAAAAGATGTGCCAGCTGTGCTTCAGAATGTAAAAATTCATAGCCTCGACTTAGCTTTATTACAAGCAGGTGCAGGTATGAAAGGCGAGTTTGAAAACCGCTTAAAATCTTTAATTAATGAAGTTAAAAACGCAGTTAACCCAGTGATTTTGTTTATTGATGAAGCGCATACCATGATTGGCAGTGGTGGTGCAGCTGGTCAAAACGACGCGGCTAACTTATTAAAGCCAGCTTTAGCGCGTGGCGAATTACGAACAATTGCAGCTACAACATGGGCTGAATATAAAAAGTTTTTTGAAAAGGATGCCGCGTTAACGCGTCGCTTCCAAGTTGTTAAGGTTGAAGAGCCAACACCAGAAAAAGCGGTAGCAATGTTGCGTGGGCTAGTTCCAGTAATGGAGCGTCACCATAAAGTATTTATTTCTGAGCAAGCACTAGAGAGTGCCGTTCACTTATCGCATCGCTATATAACAGCAAGGCAGTTACCAGATAAAGCAGTCGCTTTGCTTGATACAGCCTGTGCACGTGTTGCAATGAGTCAAGCATCTACGCCAAGTACGATTGAACAACTAGTTAACCGTTTGAGCGAGATAGAAACTCAAGTGTTGATGTTAAAGCGTGAACAGAAAACAGGATTAGATCACTCAGAACAGCTAGACTTTTTAAAAGTAGAGTTAGTGGATATTGAGAAGCAACTACAGCCGCTAAATGAGCAGTTTATCGTAGAAAAAGAAATTGTTACCGAATTAAATAAAGCGCTTGAGTCTATTAATTCTCAAAGTGACGACTCATCAACTGAAATGCTAGAAAAATTAAAGGAGAGTAAACAGAAGCTAGCTTCTTTTGAGCACAAGATGGTGCATTGGCAGGTTGATGAAGAGTTAATTGCACAAGTAATTTCGGATTGGACAGGTATACCTGTAGGTAAAATGCATGAAGATGAAATTCATGGCATTTTAAATCTAGCAAATCAGATGAAGCAGCGTGTAGTAGGGCAAGATCATGCACTGGACTTAATTGCTAAGGTTGTACAAACGTCTCGTGCTCAATTAGCTGATGAAAGCCGTCCAAACGGTATATTTATGCTTGCCGGACCTAGTGGTGTTGGTAAAACTGAAACAGCACTTTCACTAGCTCAAGAAGTTTATGGAAGCGAAGATAACGTAACAATTATTAACATGTCGGAGTTTAAAGAAGAGCATAAAGTTTCTTTATTACTTGGCTCGCCTCCAGGTTACGTAGGTTATGGTGAAGGCGGGATTTTAACCGAAGCCGTAAGAAGGAAACCTTATAGTGTTGTACTTCTAGATGAAATGGAAAAAGCACATCCTGGCGTTCAAGATATTTTTTACCAAGTGTTTGATAAAGGTACAATAAAAGATGGTGAAGGCCGAGACATCGATTTTAAAAACACAATAATTATTATGACCTCGAACGTGGGTACCGATACCACTATGAGCCTATTTGAAGATGAAGAAAGTAAGCCAAGTATTAAAGGTTTATTAAAAGCACTACAAGATGACTTGTTAGGATCATTTAAACCTGCATTTTTAGGGCGAATAAACGTAATACCTTACATCCCATTAAGTGATGATATTCTGACACAAATTGCTGCTCTTCAAATAAATAAAATAATTAAGCGTGTTAAAAAGCATTATGATGCAGAGCTTACTTATAAAGATGACGTGATTGAGTATATTATTGCTAACTGTCACAATGCAGGTTCTGGTGCACGTAATATACATACTATATTGCAAAATAAAGTATTGCCTTTATTATCAGAAGTATTGTTATCGAGTGTTGTAGAAGGTAATAAAGTTAATAGTATATCGTTATTAGTTAAAGATAATGAATTTGAAGTTGAGCTAAATTAAAGTTTATTAAAATATAACCAAGTTATAGGTTGTTTCTTTAGTTTTAGGGCATTATAATTTTGTCGTCTTAGGTAACTACATGGAATTTTTGAGACATTGTCTTCATCTAGGGAAAGGAGTTCTGAAGACCTTTTCATTGCTGTTATAAAGATAATGATTTCAAAGGAATTTTGGGAAACCAAAGTAAATAATCCAGTATTAATGGATAACATTGTTTAATTAAAAGGAGCATTATCAAATGCAAGCAAATACATATTTAAAATACGGTTCAATCAAAGGCGAAACTACAGCTGAGTCATTCAAAGATTTAATCACAGTATTATCTCTTGATTGGAATATTAGCCGTGAAATTAGCTCAGCGACTGGTACAGCAATGGACCGTGAATCTAGCTCGACTCGTTTAGGCGACGTAACAATTACTAAACTTCAAGATAAAGCATCTCCGGATCTTTTCAAAGAAGCTACAATTGGTAAGGGTTTACCTGCTATTTTCCATATCACTAAACAAGGTGATAAAGTTGAAGAAATCATGAAAATCGAACTAACAGATGCAATGATTTCTAGCTACTCTGTATCAGTACAGAACGATCGTCCAATCGAAACAATCACTATCAGCTACACAGAAATGATGATGACTGTTACTCCTACAGACGACAAAAATAACATTACTGCTCCACTTGTATACGGTTACAGCGGTGTTAAAGGTCAACAAATGTAATATTTGTTGCCTAATAGTAGCTCTGGGCATTGCTCAGAGCTTTTTTTGATCTTTAGGACAGGAAAAGCAAGGAATGCAAAAAGCAACACAAGACAAAAACGTAATTCAAATTAGCACCCCTGCTGGTAAAGATGCCCTCTATTTAACTCGTTTTGTTGCCCAAGAGGCAATGTCAGATCTATTTGTAATGTCTGCCAATATGTACACTATTGGAAAGCAAATAGCGCATGAAGATTTAGTTGGTAAACCTGTATCTATTAAAGTAAGAAATGCAGAAGGCGGTGGTGAGCGTTATTATCACGGTATTGTTAGTCATTTGGTTTCAAATGGTAGTCGTACAGCTGATGTTGACGAGCAAAAAAATTATATAGATTATCAAGCGACTATTGTTCCTTTCGCAGCGTCTATGCGAAATCGTAAAAACAGCCGCATTTTTCAAAAGAAAACAATTAAAGATATTTTTGCTGACTTATTTGGCCAACATAACGTTGCCTTTTCAGATAAAACGAGCAAAACCTACCCTAAATATGAATATTGTGTTCAATATCAAGAATCTGATTTTGATTTTATTCAACGCTTACTTCAGCACGAAGGTATTTTTTACTTTTTTGATCACACAAAAAGTAACCATACATTAGTTTTAGCTGACGATATTACAGCTTATGAAGTGTGTGGCGAGGCGAAAGTAGTTTATTCAACAGGTCACCTTAGTGAATCGCATGTGTCGCGCTGGCAAGGTGGTTTAAGCATAGCGCCAGGCAGCTTTAAACGTGTAGGTTATGACTTTAAACAGCCATCAAGATATCCTGACGGCGAACAAGCAAACCCTGAATTGCCAACTCAATCAGTATCTGAAATATTTGAATATACTGGTGAATCTGAATGCCACCCTCGTGCAGCAAGTATGGCGTCGGTGCAATTGGAGTCGCTTCAAAGAGATATGAAGTTATCTAGTGGTAAAAGCGATTGTCGTTCATTTACCGTTGGTAAACTATTTGCTTTTAAAAAGCATGAAGACCCAAGGCTTGAAGGTAAAACATTTGTTATTACGTCAATGATGACATCAATAACAGTACCAAATCAGTCTGGCGCCCAACAAGGCTCCGCAGAAGAAGTTTACTCAAATCACTTTGAATGTGTACCAAAAGAAATACCTTACAGAGCACAAATTAATAAGAAAAAGCCTGTAATAAATGGTGTGCAAACTGCAATAGTAACCGGTGATAGCGCCGACGAAATAATGATAGATCAATTTGGCCGTGTAAAAGTTCAATTTGATTGGGACAGAGAAGGTAAAAAAGATTCAAAGAGTTCATGTTGGATTCGAGTATCACAAAACTGGGCCGGGAAAAAATGGGGGGCATTTTTCTTTCCCCGAGTAGGCCAAGAAGTATTAGTTGATTTTATAAATGGTGACCCAGATCAGCCTATTATAAGTGGTGCAATTTATAACGCTGATTTAATGCCTCCATATGCATTGCCTGCAGAGAAAACGCAAAGCGGTATTAAAACGCGTTCAACTAAAGAAGGTGGCGCAGATAACTTTAACGAACTTAGGTTTGAAGACAAAAAAGGCAGTGAGCTTGTATATATACAGGCCGAAAAAGATAAACAGCTTTATGTCAAAAATGATCAAAATGACAAAACCGATCACGATCATAATATTGAAATAGGTAATGACCGTAAAGCAGAAATTGCTAATAATGATAGTCTAAAAGTAGCTAAAAACCGTCTTGCTGATATTGGTGAAGGCGATACTTTAAAAGTAGGCAAAACTTTAAATATAGAAGCAGGCGATGAGATTGTTATTAAAACAGGCTCAGCACAAATTAAAATGAGTAGCAGTGGCAATATAACTATCGAAGGCACTAATATAGACATTAAAGGTAGTAATATAAAAGTTGATGGCAGTGCTATTACTTTATCTGCTGGTGTAATTAAATTAAATTAGTGTGATTATGGAAATAATAAGTAGTTTTCAAAGTGGTCTTAGGAATGGCATAAATAACAACGGGCACGTTGTATACTGTCGTTATGGCTTGCCTCATTTAATATGTTTACCAATTAACAAGCCAAATGATCCATTGCTAAATCCTGCATTAAATCATTTAAAGGCGATGGATGGCTATTACGCTCAACAGTTTTTTATATACTTGCATACATCATTAAACAGTGAAAATGTTACTTCAGTATTATATCAATATGCAATGCAAAGTATGGTGGCGCTTTCAGATTATACTAAGAGTGAATTAATTGAAGAGTTATCGCTTTTAGTAAAACAAAGTAAATTATTAATCATCCCATTATACGAATAGCATTAATCAAATATAACTAGACAAGGAGTCTAAATGGGTAAGCCCGCAGCTACAATTGGTCACATGCATGTGTGTCCTAAAACAACAGGTACTGTGCCTCATGTTGGCGGCCCTATTGTTTTAGGCTCGACCAATGTATTGATAGGAAGTATGCCAGCAGCGCGTAAAGGCGATATGATGGTATGTATAGGGCCACCTGACAGTATTAAAACAGGCTCTGGCTCAGTTAAAATTAATGGTAAACCAGCAGCAAGAATGGGAGATGATAGCTCTCATGGCGGAAAAATTGTTGTTGGAAATCCTACCGTTTTGATCGGTGGCTAATTTGCTGTTTAACTATATAAGTAATCACCAAGATCAATTACTCATTATTAGTAATGCTCAACTTTGTCCGTTTACTTCTGTAGGGTATGTTAAATCGTTAAAAAAAAGGCTGTTAGAATCATCTTGGTTAAAGGCTAAACGTAATAATTTAAGCCATGAATTTATAATACCGACTTTAGAGCAGCTTATTGACTTTGTTCAAGACGGCTACAGTGAAAATGTTATTGCGCAAGGTTGTGTTGAAATAATGGCAAACCTACCGCAAAACGTAAATATTAATTTTATCAATGACTTACTTGATGAACCCAAATTAAGCGTATTAGCAAAGTCTATCATATGTAAGGTTTTACTTCAGCAACATAGCCTTAATTTAATACCTCTAATTAATATAACTATTTTACTTTTAGCGCACACCCCCAAAGCGAAAGTATCAAAACAGGCACTCGATTCTATAAAGAGTATTTTAGTTGTAACCAGTAAATCTGATACAAAAAAACTAATCGATATTTTTGATAACCTTAACCAATGTGAGCTTGTTAACTCACCGTTAATGTCACTTTTTTTATTATCTCTTAGTTCAGAACAAGTTAACGCCGTCAGTAATCATGCAAGCAATATATTATCTGTAGCTGGCACTTTACAAGTGCTACTGCAAAGTGGTTTTGTAAAATTCATACTGCTTGCTAATACAGCTTTGCATACAGTAGAAAAGCCAGAGCAAATAGTTGCGCTAATGAAACGTACTTTAGGTGAAAAGTTAGACTTACTTGTCAACTTTGAAATACAAATGCAAGCTTGTAGCGGTGATCTACAAGCATTCACAGCTTTTCAGCAACAATTGCAGCTTAACTGGCCAGCTTACGAAAATGAATTATCGTCAAAAAGGTTACTCGCTGGTAAAGCATTGAATGAACATTTAAATGCGATACAAATGTCTGCTATGGATTCATACAGCCAAGCAGTTTTTAACTTATACACATATAATCAATATGTTAAAGCTAAAAGAGTAAACGTTGGAGCACCGGTATGAACGCTTTTAGTTTAATGGTTGATTACTTTTCGTTTCCAACAGCTCAAAGTGTTGACGATTTATTATACGGTGACGAAACAAGTAGCTTGAGTGAAGTTAATTGGCAATCTTGGGAAGTGTGTATTTACGATTGTATCGTTAAATCAAAAGAGTTGATGGGCCAAGTAAAAAATTTAAATGCCCCCTTAATTTGGCTTTTACCTGCGTTGTCGTATCAGAGTGAGCTTAAACAGGTGCTCCAAAGTAGTTTACAGCAATTATATCCAGAGCATGCTCAACACTTTTTGTTTTATGGTGCGTCTAGTGTGCACTTTGCTGTTGGTTTGGCTAAAAAAAATGAATGGGTAAAAGTGAATGTAATTGCGATTGATACAATCTATAAAGCGAATAAGCAAGGGCAATATAGTTACCAGGGTATTGGTGGAGCAGTTACAACCCTTGAGCAGCAAGCAACAGGTTGGGCGCAAATAAGCAATGAAATAGTGCCCTCGGTAGACTTTATTAAACATAATCAATTAAATGGTATGTTTACTCGGTTAGCTGATCAAAGCCAGCAGCTCATTGATATTATCTTCGCCCCAGGAAACGGTGTTAACCCAGAAAGTGAAGTATGGTTAAACGAGTTACAATTGCTCAGTAATTTAATTAATGAGAATACACAATATGAGCTACCTTGTTACAAGCTAGGTCAAATAGGTGCACTTGAAGGGTTAGTGGTATTGTATCAATTAACAACCAGCCCCACTATCGAAAGTCATTGCAAAAATGCATTGATAATTTCGCAAGAACAAGCAAAGCACCAAGGGGCTGCATCATACTTATGGATAAGTGAGGAAGTACACAACTAATGCAAAGTAATCCAGTTGTTTTACAAGGAACAAGTTACTCAATTTGCCTGACTGCTGGTGCTGCAAAGGCGCCTTCAGGTTATGAAGCTGTTGTAACTAATAATACAGTAAGTGCAAGTAATTTAGTCGATCAGATAAGTGAAACGCTTACAAACGATCCCTCTAAACGTCTTGATGCTATTAAATTACTTATAAGTATAGGTGCTGATGCAACAAAAGCTGACGGACAACGTAAAACTGCTAATTCACTTATAGTCGCGATTGCTGCTGGTTCTATCAAATGTTTCCGTGAAAAAGTTAAGTCTTCAATTCAAGTCAATGATAACACTAACAGTGGGGCTGGAAATAAAAAATCAAACAATAAAAATAACGCTACAGCCTCAGGTAAAAACGCCTCTCAAGCGCCCGCTAAAAATACGGGTGGAGCAAGTAATAGCACTGCAAGCGAAGAGTCAATTACAAATCAAGAGTGCCGTTCAGATCCGGTATCAATGCTCTCTGGCGAAGAAATCCTACCGCTTATAGATTTTACCCTAGCAGGCAGTCGCCAATTAGTGTGGCGACGTTTGTATCGCTCATCACATGCTGATGTGTGCACAACAATGGGTAATGGTTGGCGCCATGATTTTATGGCAAGCCTTAGTGAGCATTACTTGTCGCCACCAAAAGTAGGCCCTAAGCAAAAAGGGACTTACTGGTTAGAGTACCAAGACGAGCATGGTGCTAAACATAAATTTGAAAAGGTAAAACCTGGCCAATCAAGCTATCAGTTAAGTAGTAACCTTGCGCTACATTACCAAACAAATGGTAAGCAAGTACTTGTAACGCCAGACGATCAACACCTTACCTTTAAACCAGGCGAAAGCGCGTGGTTGCTTGAAAAAATAATTAACGAAAAAGGCCAAAGCATCGCGTTTTATTACGATGCAAAAGAGCGGCTACACCGTATAGAAGTAAACAAAGTACGTGGCTGTATTATTAGCTACAACGCGCAAGGTTTATTATGCAAAATAGCAGCGTACCACACTGACAAAAATAACAAACAGCAATTACTTTCGCCATTGCTTGCAAGCTACGAGTATGATGAAAACAAAAACCTTGTTCAGTCAACTAATCAGCAAAACGAAACTGAGCGCTACGCCTACAACGCCGCTAATTTATTAACAAAGCGTACCCGAGCCAGTGGCTTTAGCCACCATTTTGAGTGGGATAGCTATTCACCGAGTGCTAAATGTATAAAACAATGGGGCGATAACAACACTTATACTTACCAGTTTGAATACAACCTTGAGCGCGGCGAAACAACCTGTATAGACTCACGCGGTCATAAAGAGCACTTTGTACATAACGCACAAGGTAAACTGGTAAAACATACCGATCCTAACGGCAATGTTTGGCAATATACATACAATGCGCAAGGGCAAAAGCTCAGTGAAATAAAGCCAGATAGCAGTACAACGCGCTATAACTACACACCTTATGGCCAATTAGAAACACTAACGCAGCCAGATGGTAGCCAAACACATTTTGCCTACAACCAACTTGGGCAACGTGTATTAACTACCTTACCTGATGGCCAAACCATTACGCGCAAATACAGCGTGGCTGGCTTATTACAAAGCGAAACCTTTGGCGATGGCCGCACTACGTTATACAGCTACGATAAGCTCGGCCAGTTAACCCAGCATATTAATAAAAACGGCCAAATCACTAAGTTTATTTGGAACGAGCAAGGCGAGCTATTAGCAAAACACCACAACGATGAGCTAATACGTTACAGCTACGACAGCCTAGGCCGCGTAAATGCCACACTTAATAACGCAGGCTTACTCACTCAATATAAATACAATGAGCACGGCCAGCTTACACAAACAATTGCCTTTGATGAAAAAGAGCCTGAAAATAAACAGTATCAATACTTTAGCTACGATGAAGCTGGGCGATTAATTAGCTCGCAAAATAGCAAAGGCGACACCACAGAGCAACACTTTGAAGGGTTAAGCCAACCGCATTGTGTTATTCAGCCCGATGGCAGCGCACTGCATTTAACATACGACAAAGAGCGAAACTTAACGGCCATTGAGCGAAGCGACGGCCACGTATACCGCATAAGTTACGACGCTAACGAAAACCCAACGCAAGTAACTGGGTTTGATGGGACGCTACAGCAGTATAAATACGATGCCTGTAACCGCTTAGCCTCAGTAACACAAAGCAACAAACGTCACGTGAAAATAGAGCGCGACAGCCTAGGCCGTGTAACTGCGCAGCATGCAAGCCTTGCAAGCGACGCTCATATCGTTAATAACGCCAATTACTACCGCTACACAAAGCAAGGTAAAATTGCCCGCGCCCACAACGCGCAATCAACACTAAAACAACGCTTTGATAAAGGCGGCAGGCTATTGTGCGCTGAGCAAGTTAATAACCAGCAGCAAGCACATACCCTAAAGTACAGCTACGACGAATACGGTAGAAGGCAAACCCTGACACTGCCAGATTCAACCACGCTTAAATACAGCTACAACCAGTTTGGCCAGCTAAGCGGTATTAACTTACTCCAAACTAACAGCAAAGAGGTTGAGCTCGCAAAGCCGCTTGTAACATTAAGTTACGACAGCCAAGGTAATATTAAAACCCAGCAGTTTGGTAACAGCATTACCCTTACTCAACAGTTTGATGTATTTAACCGCTTAACGCAGCAACAGCTTACTCACCCAGCGCAAGCATTATTTGATACCTGTACGTATAACTACGACAGCGTAAACCAGCTCATTGCCCGTAAAAACGAAGGCGTAAGCAGCCAAAATATCAATTTTGAATACAACAGCCTCGGGCAGTTAATACAGCAAACACAGGCAAGCTCACGCGCTGATATAACCACACACTACCAGTGGGATAGCTTTGGTAACCCGCAAAGTCAGACTGTTCAATCAAACGCAAGTGATGCAGGCATTAGCGGTACAGACACTAGTGATACAGGCGAGCAGGGTACAAAACATGATGCAGTCAGTAACGAGCATACAGCCAGCTCTTCTATTGATTTAACGCGCGCTACGCATAGTGAATACAACGATTTAGCATCAAATAATTTAGCCCCTAGTAATAATGCCCACACAGAAGTAAACAATGAGGGCACTAACAACACCATAATAAACAGTGCCACCGAGGCCGACCGCCTAACACAATTTGGCGACAGCGACTTTTACTACGACGAGTTTGGTAATCAAATACGCGAAACCGGCAAAGGCATAAAAACCCGCCGTGAATACAACGCGTTTAATCAGCTAAGTTGCTTTAATAACAACGGTACGCTTACTCAATACGATTACGACCCATTAGGTCGTCGTATCGCCAAGCACACCGAGCAGGGCAAAATTGACTATATTTGGGATAACGACCAGTTAATTGGTGAATGCCAACACGGTGAATATACCTGGTATATCAACCTGCCAAATCAATTTCATCCCGTTGCGCTGATTAAAAAAGGAGAGGTGTTTTACTACCACCTAGACCAACTTAATACCCCACGTTTTGTAACCAACAACAAAGCAGAAGTCGTTTGGGAAAACCAAGCAGATGTGTATGGCTACGAAGAGCCCAATCAAGAGCCAGAAGCCGATACTAAAAACAGCTTCACTCAGCCAATACGTTTTCAAGGGCAGTATTTAGACGAAGAGAGCGGCTTACATTACAACCGTTATCGCTACTACAGCCCCAAACAGCAGCGCTTTATAAACCAAGACCCAATAGGGTTAGTGGGTGGGATAAACCATTATCAATATGCACCTAACCCGGTTAATTGGGTGGATCCGTTTGGGTTGAGTTGTAAGGAGGGTTATGCAATTGTGAGGCAGTTTGTAAATGGGCATCAAGAGGGGCATTTTACAATAGAAGTTTTTCATGATGACCTAAGTTACGCAACACATCAGGTTATAACTGCTGAAGATTGGAGCGAAACAACTATTATCCGAGCAGGCTCCTTTAATGGAAAGGGGGAGCTAGCTCATGAGGCTAGAATACCACTGCCAGATGCTGAAGCTGCAATTTTAGTTCAGAAAAATATGATAAGACAAGAGTTGGGAGCCTATCATGTATATACAAATAGCTGTTTATCCCATGTTGCTGATATTTTATCTGCTGGGGAAGGACCTCAGTATGAAAAAACACGAAGAGGTTACTACAAGCTCTTCAAAGATAACGACTTTGGAAGATTACCAACTGATTAGGATTCTTTAATGGCTCTAATTTATTGCAAGAAACATGGTGAAGCAGGTGGAAATCCATACGTTTCGAAACTTTTACAACAAGCTGTATTAGCTGGTGAAAAAATTGATTATGTGAAATTAAAATTAGATTTCTATGATGGTGATGTACTTTTTGACTCTGTAACTTACTTTTTGGCAAAAAGTGAGCTTCCATCTCCTTTTGTTGGTTTAGATGTTGTTAGTTTATATGGTGAGTCTGACGAGCAGTATAGCGACTCACTTTTACTACCATTATTAGAAGGTGGAGGGGTGTGCAATAAATGTTTTAAAGAGTGGTTAATATTGTAATCTAACACTTAGGGTTAGTGAATTGGTTGACCATAATATTTTAGGCAAGAAAATAACAAAGAAAAATAACAAAGACACCCACTCTGATTTTTGCAGTTTAGCGAACTAAGTACTAGGCTTTTGTCAGTATGAAAAATGAGCAGGGTGTCTTATGGCAATTGCAAGAAAGCGACAAGTAAGTTTGGTTGATACAAAATATTACACTGTATCTCGCGCTGTGTTCGACGTGCTTTTTTGTGTGGTGAAGACCATTTTACGGGTCAATCCTACGAGCATCGTAGAGCCTGGGTTGAAGACAAACGGCTTGAGTTAGCCAAGGTATTTTGTATTGACGTCTGTGCTTATGCTGTCATGAGCAATCATACGCACTTAGTGTTGTATGTTGATAATAAAAAAGCGTATCGGCTTAATGATAAAGCGATTATTATTCGGTGGCACAAGCTGTGCAAAGGCACCGTACTTACGCAAAAATACATACAGGGCGAAAAGCTAGGTAAAGCTGAGCTTATCTTTTTTAATCAAACAGTAAAGCAATACCGAGAACGCCTATCAAGTATTAGCTGGTTTATGCGGTTATTAAATGAAAACATTGCTCGCAGAGCAAATAAAGAAGATAACTGCACAGGTAGATTCTGGGAAGGCAGATTCACATCGCAAGCATTACTAGATGAAGCAGCCCTTGCGGCCTGCATGGCGTATGTCGATTTAAACTCCATCAGAGCAAAAATGGCAAATACGCCAGAAGAATCTGACCATACCAGTGTTCAAAAGCGACTAACATACGCAAAAGATGGCAAACAACCAAGACAACTACAGCGCTTTGCAGGCATGCCGCGTCAAATTATGCCAAAAGGACTACCGTTTAAGCTTAAATCGTACCTTGAACTTATTGAATTAACAGGATGTTGTATACGAGAAGACAAGCGAGGGCATATTGAGAGTACACAATTACCCTTACTCGAAAGAGTCAATATTTCCCCTGAAAACTGGTTAAAACTCACCACACAATTTACACGTGTATTTCACGGCGCAGTAGGCAGGCCCACTTCACAAATAGGTTACTGCGAAAATTTAAATCGAAAACGGCGAGCGAATATCAGTAATTGTGAAAAGCTATTAGCATAAACCTTAAATAACTCAGTAGAAAAGTTGAAACTGCATCATGCAGTTATTTTTATACGTGTAATTTAGGTTCAAGAGTGATAATTGCTTATTTAATGAGTGCTTTATGAATAATGATATAAAAAGAGATAAACGCTGAGTCAAAAAAGTAAATCTAATAATACAGCTTTGCTTGTTAAATTAGAGTGAGTGTCTAGTTTAGTTATTCAATTTAATTCCTAATAAGGTTATTATTGATGCATTAAGGAAGATTAAATCTATGGCTAGTAAAAAATATCTGATATTTTTCATCTGGTTTAAGTGCATTGCTTAGTACCTGACTCTTCAGTTATTACTGCTCTATAAAATCTGTATTGTAAGTTACCGAACAATTAATTATTTATTATGATGTGTATAAACACGACCGACTTAACACTTCAAGACGTTGCTTCATTTACTTTAAAAAACAACCCCAGCAAGCAATTTAAAGAAAAGTGGGGTGATGACTACGTAAGTCGCGCAATGCATTTATGGCGTGGAATTAAGGAATGTTATTTAAAAAGTGAAGTTTGTAACTTTACTGCAAAAGATCTTTTATTTGCAATGAGCTATGAATATGCAGTTGCTCCTTACCGCTCTGACAATAATAACGTTATTGAATTTTATAGATGATGCTTTGAAAATTTAAATAAAAAAACAAGGATAGGTAATGAATAAAATAAACACGGATGTAAATTATAAAACAATGGCCGGTAATGCGCGCTTAGTGATGCTTGGTGAATCAAGCCATAGCACTGCTGGTTATAAGTATGAAGCAATAAAGGCAATCAAACAGCTAAAAGCTGCTGGTTTCACGCATTTTGCAATCGAAATGCTACCAAGAGCTATGCAGGAAAAAATAGATTTTTATCAGCGCATAGGTAAAGGCTTTAATGTTATACAGCAGTATTTTAATAAGTATTGGACCCATGGCTATTTAACACCTCATGCGTATGGTGAACTTGTTAAGGCTGCGCGAGATATTGGAATGAAAATAGTCGCGCTCGACGTGTTAGTCGAAACAATGGATATAATGGATAGTTTATGCTCTTCAGAGAAGGGTATAGGAGGCGATTGCTTTGATACTCACACTTATAGAAACGCACTTTGGGCAGTTAATTTAGCTACTATATTAAACCGCTCAAGTCAGAATAGAGTAGTTGCTTTTATGCATCGGTTTCATGCTGTACTAAATGCAGCAGACCAGCCTGGTGTTGATGTATTTCTTAAAGATCACAATATTTTCAATGTTCGTTTTATCGACTTTATTGGAGGGTTAAGTTGCATAAGTGATAGACGTTGCTCAGGTGACTCGAATCAGGATAAATCCTTAAAAGAGCTTTATTTTTATCGAGAAGGCTACCCGTACGAATCGTCTGTTAAATCCTTTCAAGTGCATATACCTGAAAAGCGTGTAAATAGTGATGGTTCACTACAATGGTAAAAATAATATCAATAATTATTCTTACTTGGTGTTTTGTATTTTCTTCGGTTTTGAGCGCATCGCTTTTTCCTAATATAGATATTAATTCCCCTAACCTAACTGTAGAGAAAGCCGCAAAGCAATGCCAAAAAAGCTTAATGCATGCACCTGAGCAATTAGAAGCATGGTGTGAAAAAGCATATAGTCTTGGTGATTGGGAAGCTTTGTATTACATAGGCGTACACACTGGAGATGGTACTCGTTATTTAGAGGAAATTAATTCTCGTATTGCAAATAACGAGTATAGTGCTTTAAAAAAACTTGCTTGGATATACCGAAGCGGCCACTTCGTAAAAAAGGATTTAAGAGAATCTGCACGATTATATGAATTATATTTACTCCATGATAATGAAATAAATTTTCAAACTGTTTCGGCACATTTTGAACTATCCACTATTTACCAAAAGCTTGGCATGTGGAATAAAGTGATCACCCATACTGATTACGTTATAAATTATGCAAATAGAACTGATTGGGAGCATCGCGCTCAATATATACAAAATCAAGCCAAAGCTTCGTTAGCTAAAAATTAAACACTAAATGTATTTACCTATAAATATAAAGGAGCTATAAACGCCTAAACTAAGGCGCTATAGAAATAATATGGAACAACAAAACCAACAAATATTAACCAATCTCGTTTACGATATATACGAAAACCCGACTTTAATAGAAGAGCATCAAGTGCTTATAAAGCCCTTGTTGAGCGATTTAGTTGCCACTGCACCAGCTGGGTTTGAGGGTATGGCGACGATGATTAATACCCATATTTCTAATGGGTTTAAATTTAAAAACCCTAAAATACAAAAATTTGAACTTGAGTCGGGGCTTTTAAAGCTTAAAACGTATTTTCAAAAAATAAACTTATAACACCCTTCATAATTACACACTCAATTTTTAATATTAATGCAGCACTTTTGCTGCATTAGTTTTTTCTCATTAAGGATGATGTATGAGCCTTATTACCACGAGTATTTTAATGCTGTTTTTGCAGCCTTTATTTGTATATTTAGCTCTTTTTAAAGAATCAGAGCAGAGTACTTCAAGCCGTTCACTAGATAATGAAGATGCTATGTATCTATTTATCGCGCCAGGTTTAGCTGTTTTTTACTCTGATAATTTTTGGCAGGCAGTACTTTATTTAGGAGGTGTATGCCTGTTAGGTTTAATGCTTGCTATTATTGTAAAGCACAAAGCTAAAAAGCGATTAACAAGGGGTGACGCTATTGGGTTTACTGTTGCCAGCTTTGTATTTTTTTGGATTATAAAATGGATTATTGGTGGGGTAGCGTATCTTTTTACCGAAAATGCATCGAATGCCACACCGGCCGACTTAGGCCAGCAAGCTTATTCATCAACTTCAGGTGATCTTTTTAACTGGGACTATTTATATTATCAGTTTTGGCCAACGTTATACTTTTTACTTTTTATGCTAGCCACATTAGCTATAAAAATAATAGAAAGCCGGTTTAATAAACATTCACTTTCAGGCTCGTTTATATTATTGAGTGCCGTTTTTGTAGGCGTATCGCCGTTGTTCGGTAATGCTTTTATTTTAGGCGTTATTGCTAACTTTTTTATATTTTTTGTTGTGTGCACGGCATGTATAGAAATTGATAAAAAGAGCGATCCTTCAGCTGGTGCTATTAGTTTTATATATGGTTTTTTGCTTGTGGGCGGTATCGCGTTTAGTAGTATTGGTAAATTAATATATACGCTATTTTATAATTAAATTACCGATTGTTTTTTGATTGAAAAACATGCAGTATTTAGTATGTTTACTTACTTTTTAGTATGAGCATGATTAGTGTAATTAAATAGCCATATACTTGAAGTAATGTATAGCTAAGGCTTGGGAGAGTATTTGCTTTGTTTTTATCGCGTTTAAAGGTTTTTTTATTGGTAATAGTGACGATTACCTTAGTTTTTTTTACTACTACACAGGCTTTTGCAGATATGTTTGGCTTTTCGAAAAAGCATAATTTTATTTTGTCAGCATCATTAAATGGTGAGCTATTAAATAACGGTCAGCCAGTTGCTAATACCGTTGTGACGCGAACGCTAACTTACGGCGATGAATATACTGATGAAGCAACAACAGACGATAATGGGCATTTTTCTTTTCCTGAAAAAACAATTAAAACATCTAAACCTTCAAACATGTTTGATAACGAATCATTGGTTCAGCATGTTTATTTAGAAAATGGGACACCTGAAGGCGTTGTTCTTTGGTATGTCACTATTTCGCTACATGAAGATAGCGATACATTAAGTGAGCTACTTAAAGGTTTAGTTTGCGATATTTCTAAAGAACCCCAAACGTACGATATACCTATTAAAGAGGCGCCAGAGCATGTTTTTACAATTTATGGCGCATGTAAAATTTAACTTTTAGCATACTCATTTAAAGGGAATTTTATGAATACTTTAACACCTACACAAGCTGTACAAATAGCCACTCTTGCTTATAAAGCAAAAAGTATTAAAAGCACAAAGCTGCTAAACAACTCTTTACATCCATCCTTACGTGGTAACTTTAACTTTGGTGTAAATCAAGACGCCGTACAAGGCATATCAGGTGGTTTTTTTTCTCACCTGTTTGGCTTGAGCACTGGGTTTGGGTTATTGGGGCATGGGCAGGGGGATTTTCAAGGTGATTCTGTAATAACTATAAGAGGTACAGCGTCTTTACGTGATGGTTTAACGGATGCTAACTTTGGTTTAAGTGGTGGTTCAAACGGCAGTATGGTGCATGCGGGTTTTAATAAAACGTTTTATTCTATGAAGCCTGCAATACAAGAATTTGTATCAGCAAATGTCCGAGATAAAATGACAGGCTGTGTACATGTGGTTGGCCATAGTTTAGGTGGAGCTTTAGCCGCATTGTCGGCAGATTGGATCAAAGCTGAATATTCTCTACCCGTAAAGCTTTATACGTTTGGCTCTCCTCGGGTTGGTTTAGAACCTTTCTCAAGGGCGACGACATCAAGACTCGATAAAATATATCGTTGTACCCACGGCGCAGATCCTGTAGCTAAAGTGCCTTTATGGCCGTTTTCGCATGCACCTTATAATGGGCAAGAAATTCGGCTTGATAACGGGCAAGGTTTAAAAGGCGCTGCTCACAAGCTTAACGGCACACCAGGTTATATTAATACAGCAAATAGTAATGATTGGAATAACTTAACAGTAAAAGCAAACCACTTTTTGAGTACTCCAGTACGCTTAAAGTTTGAAGATAGAAATCAAGCTTCATTTGGATCTCAGTGGGCTGATAAGCTAAATGCAGCTCTAATTACGTTATTAAAAGATGCAGGGTACTACAGCGCAGTTGCAGCTCAAGCTGCAATTGGAACAAGCTTAACATTCTACGACATGCTTTCTCGCACAGTTAGTCAAATCGCAAAGGCTTCGGCTTCGTTTGCGGCTCAAACATTAGGGTTACTTGGGCACATGTTAGCGTTTGTAGGTAAAGTTATTACGGGTGCTGTTGAGCTCACTTACAACTTTATAAGAAGTGTTTTTGATGACACTTTAAAAGCTTTATACCGCGCCGCGAAAGATGGCCTAAATGGTTTAGATTAAATTAAAATACTATTTAGTAAATTATACGGCTAGTTATTACCGACCGTTATGCTTTTTACTAATTCATATCCGTTTTACGATTGATAATTAAAAGTATTACTGCGTAATATTCTCCTCTTAAATAGTCGCCTGCTTATGCATCGTTAACCTGCATGCTAAGCAGCCGCGTCCTATACGTCATATATCAACGATGAGTTAATCGCATAGTAGAATTAAAGTGCTTTTAATTCTGTAAAGTAATCTGGAGCATATGCCATATTTATCTTTTACTACGTTTGAATAAACGTTAAACACTCAAACGATTAACTAATACCACTCACAAAGCAGCTAAATGTGTACAAATATAAATACGAAAGGGATTTTTATGATCACTACAAGGTTGGTTGGTGTAACTTTAACACTTATTTTATTAATACCAATGCAGGGATGTGCAGATATGTTTAGCCTTTTTAATAAGCAAGACGTTACGTTGTCGTTGTCTATTAAAGGCAGATTATTAAGCAATGGTGAGCCTCAACAAGGCGTTACAGTGACAAGAGAGCTGATTTACGGTGATACTTATATTGATGAAGCCAAAAGTGATAACAATGGTTACTTTTATTTCGATAATAAAACAATACGTAGTTCAAAGCCTTCAAACATGTTTTTTAATAGCTCTTTGCTACAGAGTATTTATATTAAAAACAAAAAAGATGAAGATTCAATCTTGTGGTATACCACAATACAGTTCACTGAAGAGCAAGCACTGCTGTCTGATATATTAAATAACTTTGAATGCGAACTTAGTGAAGAGGCTATAACGTACGATATACCGATAAAAAACACTGGTCAATTTTATACAGTTTATACACGTTGTAAGTTATAGAAATTAGTGAGAAGTTTGATAAAGCCACTAATGTTCATCTATTAGTGGCTTTAATATAATGATTAACGTTTTAACTGTGCTTCTTTTTGGTTTAGTAAACGAATTATAGGGTTTTGCTCTAATATTTTACTTTTTAAAATATAACCAATAATCAGTCCTGCTATAAAACCACCAATATGCGCACCATAATCAATGCCATCGGGGCCTGTTATTGCACCAAAAATGTTAAATCCTAACCAAATAGCAAAAAACCATACTGCAGAAAGCTTCTTCTGATAAATTATAAATATAAAAGTAAGACTTGCGTGTCTGAACCACATTAAATACATGCCAAATAAACCGGCTATAGCGCCACTTGCACCCACGCCTGGAATTGTAGACATTGGGCTTACAATGTAGCTTGCAAACGATGCGAGTAGTCCACAGGCTAAATACCATAACAAAAAGCGTTTATGGCCTAACACGTCTTCTAAGTTATCGCCAACGATGTATAAAAAGTACATATTGCCAACTAAATGCATTATTGAACCATGTAAAAATACGCAAGTTAATACAGTCCATAGCTCATTACCTTTGCTTAAATCTGCAGGTGTCATGGCAAAGTTATCAATGACATAGCTGAACGAGCTCGGGTTTAAAAAATAAAGTGCAAAAATCAATGTATTTAAAACAATAAGGCCGCGAGTTACCCAAGGAGTCTTTTGTGGTTTAATATTATATTCAACAGGCATTTGCGTTAAAAATTGGAACAAGTAGGTTTTCCAACTCACTTTTTGATTTAGCTCGCCTAAACTCGCTTTTATTTCAGGGCTTTTTTCAACACTTTCAAGTTCGTCTTTATCAATCCAAGTACCATCGCAGTGTCTACAAACATCAATTTCGGTATGAAAAGCTTCCAGTAAGTGAAAACGTTCTAAATTTTTTTTACAATCCGGGCAGTCAAGCTCAGAAACGCCCAATGGCTCACCAAAGTGAGTTTCAAATTTATCACCTTCTGGGCCGTCATTTATCTCGGAAATCATGCGATTTACTTCATTTTTTTCGAACCATAAGCCACCACATTCACGGCAAATATCTATTTCTTCACCCTGATAATTGGTTACTTCTAGTGGATGATCTTTACAATGTGGACAGCTTTTAGTTGGCATTTTTAAGTTCCTTTAACGAACCAACAGAAATATCATTCTGCTGTAATTCCATTTTTAATTGTTTTGCGCTATTTTTTAATGCAGGGAGTGTTTGAGTTTTAATTAAGTTTGTTATTTTTGCTAATTCGATAGAAGCCTGTTTAGCTGATATTTTTCGATCTATTGCGGCATTTATGACAAAATCAGCTCGAGAATAAAATCGACGTATTCTAGTTAAAAATTTACTCGGTGTTTCAAGCGTAGTAGGAGAAAACTGCATGGTTTTCCATATGTACTGCTCAAGTGTGGGTTTAAAAAATTCCATTTCTGATTTTGGTGGGTTCTTCGCTAAGCGTTCTGCATACTCAGCTACCGTGTTTGCGTTATCATTAACTTCGTCATAGAGCGATGTACGTAAATAGTAGTTATCTTCCATTTTGCTAAATGAATCAAACTTAAGTGCTTGCTCTAAGCCGCTTTGAGCCGCCAAATAAACACCAAAGACAGTAGAAATAACCATAAAAAATTGATTTAACCAAAAGCCAGTGCTTTTCAGTTCTTTATGATCAGCTGTTTTAAGGGCTTGCGAAAATTTTTGAGTAACTATAGGTGGTTTTTTATTGTTTTCTGGGATGTGACTAGTTGGTTCCAACAGCTCGTTCCTTGAATAATTGCTTCCTTTTTAGGCGTACAAGAATACTTAAAAATTAACCAGTTAGCAATATAGCCACTCGTATTGAATATACTTTTAATGTATTTACCTATATCTACAAGTAGTCACTTAAGTATGGCTTAGCTTAAATACTTAATAAAGAGGGTACTTAAGCTATTTTAAACTGTCTAATTAAATCATCTAGCGAAAAAGTTAAACGCGAGTTCATGGCTCAATATGCATGACTCTATATTAATGAATAGAGAGTTTTTGTAGTACCTGAGGCTATTTTGTTAGCAAAGTAACGTATTACCAATAAACGGACTAAAAAAACCTTCTTTAATAACTCAATAATGAGGCGTAGTTAGCCTTTATATTTAAGGCGTTGTTGACCCAACGCCTAAGAGGAGTATTTATTTTTGTTATACAAAAGTGGAGAACTTTTTATACAGGCAAAGACTATGTATTTAAAAGCACAGCGCCGCTTTTATTTTCGCCTAAATGATCATCTTTATTGTAAATTGGGCAACTTTTAAGTGATAAGCAACCACATCCTATACAACCGTCTACTTTGTCGCGCAGGCGTTGCATGTGCGCAATTCGCTCATCAAGTTGCGCTTGCCAATGTTTTGAAAGTGCTGACCAGTCTTGTTTTGTTGGTGTGCGGTTGTCGGGTAGGGTAGCTAAGGTGTTTTTAATCTCATCGAGCGTAATTCCCATCGCTTGAGCTGCTTTTATTACAGCTACACGGCGTAATACATCAGGTTTATAACGTCGCTGATTACCATTATTTCGCCAGCTCTTAATTAAAAACTTAGTTTCGTAAAAGTGAAGAGTAGATACTTTTACACCACTTCTTTTTGCTACATAGCCAACGGTTAGGTTAGCTTCGGTTAATTTTTTTTGTCCTGCTGGCATTATTTTAATCCTTCAGTTGACCTCAATATAACTTGAGGTTTTAAGCTTCTACCACATTAAAAAAGGAGCTAACTAAATGCAACAAAAACTTGAGCGTAATACTGTTATTATTTATTCAAGCGCACGAAAAAACGGCAATACCACAGCCCATGTTAATAGCTTTGCCGAGCAAAATGATGTGCGCGTAATTTGTCTGGATGATTATAAAATTGCGCCGTATTGTTATGACAAAAACTATAAAAATGATGACTTTTACGCGCTATTTGAAGCACTTTTAAAGTACGACCATTGGGTGTTCGCGTCTCCTGTTTATTGGTATAACACTACGGTACAAATGAAGTCATTTATAGATAGGATCACAGATTACATGGATGATGAAACCTTGAAGCCGAAGTTACGGGCTTTACGTAATAAAGATTTTTCGTTGTTATCAAACGCATCATCGCTTGAAGCGCCTGATATTTTTGTAGAAATGTTTAAACGAACATTTAGCTATTTAGGTATGCAGTTTATTAACCACCATCATAAAAACACTCAATCGGCAGCATGATAAGCTGCCCTTTTTTCTTTGCTTCTGTTAGTTTTATAAATAGGTTAACTTATTTAAAACACAGGATTGTTTATGAAATACCTATTATTGCTTTTACTTATAAGCCCATTTTCGCAAGCGGGTGAAAACCTTATTAAAGACTTTGGTTACTTTTATAGTGTCCCGGAGCATGTTCCGATAAATGACTCTACGGTATTCAAAATAGCCTTTGATGTTGGTGATGGCGCTAAAAAAGGTGAGCAGAACAATTCAATGAACTCACTTGCACGTTTTATTAATATGCATGTAGCACACGGTGTAAAGCCAGATAATATTCAATTAGCGTTAGTGGTACATGGTAGTGCTAGCGTTGATGTATTGGCTAATAGTGAATATAAAGAACGTTTTAAAGCAGATAACAAAAATCAAAGTTTAATAAAGCAATTGTTGGCCAATAACACCGTGGTTTATGTATGTGGGCAATCGGCTACGCATTATAAAGTAGCACCAGAACAACTAATTGAAGGTGTGCAAATGTCACTTTCGGCGATGACAGCACATGCCCAGCTGCAACAGCAGGGTTATACACTCAATCCATTTTAATAATTAACATGACAAAAAATATTCTCTGCTTTGGTGATTCTAATACGTGGGGTTTAAACCCTGTAACGGGAAAACGCTTTGATGAAAATACCCGTTGGACATCGTTATTAAATAAAAACTTAGGGTGTGGCTTTAACGTAATAGAGGCAGGGCAGCCTAACCGCACGTTAGTGCATAATCCACCATTTGATGGCGTGCTTAATGGTGTTAGTTATCTAAAGCCTTATTTGGATAAGCATGAGCTCGCCTTTATTATTATTGCCCTTGGTACAAACGATCTTAAAAAACGTTTTAATTTAACACCTAGTTTAATAGCAGGTGGCTTAAATGATTTAATTAACTCAATACATATTTATTATCAGCAAGGTAGCACTTTAAAATCTCCTAAAATTATTATTGCTAGCCCACCTAAAATAAGAATCACCGAGCAGTATTCGCGTATTTACGAAGGTGCAGATATAAAAGCAACAGAGCTCTCTAGTGCATTCAAAAGCGTTGCGGCTACTCATAAATGTACTTTTATTGATTTTACTACATTTATTAATGTAACAGCCGGTGATGGGATTCACTTTGAAAGTAATCAGCATTTAACGGTAAGTGCTAAAATTACTCAATTGGTTTAAAATTCATTCAATAATTCTTGAATCTATCTGTTTGAATTTAATGCGACTTATGCAATCATCTAATAAAGTAGTGATATAAATTAACAACTTCGAGATGCTATGAAAAAGTACCAACAAAAATCTATTATAGCCATTTTAACCGGAGGGTTAGTTTTTGTAACTGGCTGTTTTATCTTGCTCAATTTTGCAGCGCAGCAGTTAACAGCACAAACAAAGTATGATGCTGAATATATTCTCGGTCATGTAGAAGGTGCAATTGCAGAGAGGCGTCGAATTCTTACCCCATTAAATAAGCTTGCGTTTAAACAGTGTGATAATACAACTCTTCTTGAGATGCGCCGCGCTTTATTTGACGCAAAATATGTAATTGATATAGGCTTTTTTAAAGATAACCAGCTAGTTTGTACTACTGGCGCAGGCTTATTAAGTAAACCAATTAACGACAAACAGCCTGACTTTATTCGAGATGATGAACAGGTGAGGGTTCGTTTTGAGCCAGAGCTTTATCTATTATTATTTAGTGAGCGCCCTATGGAGGTAATTATAGTCAGACAAGGGGACTATAATTTAATTATGCAGAGCACGCCCTTTACCAACATCGGAATTACTGCGCCAGATTGGGAAGTTATTTATAAAACACCAAATACTTTGCATCATTTAGCAGGTAAAGAGGGGCTATACCAGCAGGTAAAAAACAGCGTTTTCTTTCCTTACGAAACTAACTCAGTTTGCAGTTCTACAAGTAGTCAATATTGTGTAGTAGTGCACTTGCCTTGGAGTCTGTTTTTTTCTAATAATCACTTATTATTAATAATTTCGTTAATTTTAACCTGTTTAGCGGGCATATCGAGTGCGTTAATAGTTGATGCGAGAATTGCTGCACGCCGCTCTACCAATCAACGTATTCGTAAAGGGCTTAAAAAGGGATCATTTTATTGGACTTACCAGCCCATTATTTGTTTGCAAAGTGGCAAGCTGATTGGTTGCGAGGTACTTGCACGTTTTGAAGATAAGTACGGTGCTTTATTTCCAGATGAGTTTATTCCGGTTATTAGAAAAAATAATTTAACTTGGACTTTTACTGAGGCGATGATTGCTACCACAATAAAAGAGTTAACCTCTATAGAGTTATTGCCAGAAGGCTTTAAAGTGTCGCTTAATATATTTCCGTGTGATGTAGAGCTGGGTAATGTGTCGTTACTGCCGCAAATTACAGAGCTTACCAACTCACGCTTTATTATCTGTTTAGAAATAACTGAAGACGAGTACCTTGATACAAGCATTGCGCATGCTCATTTTAGAACCTTAGTTGAATCGGGATTTAACTTATCATTAGATGACTTTGGTACGGGTTATTCGAATTTAAGAAACTTACAAAATTTGAGCTTTCATCAACTTAAAATTGATCGTACGTTTGTTCAAGATATAGCAACTGAGGGCTTAAAAGCCTCTATGATCCCAAATATTATGGAACTTGTGCATAAGTTTAATTATACCTGTGTGGCAGAAGGGATTGAAACCACTGAGCAAGAAGCTATTTTAAAAATGGCGGGTGTGCATTATGGACAGGGTTGGAAGTATGGTAAGCCCATGACGGCGTCTAAATTTAAAAATTATATAACTAATCAGCATTTTTAGATCTCAGCTGCCATACTAAACGTATCGTTATGAAATTTATAAATATTAGGTTTATTATGATCAAATTAACATTAAGTGCTTTTGCATTTTTACTACTTAGTGCATGTACAACACAGTACCCAAACCAACAATTAACAGGTAAGCAGTTCCCAAGCATTAGCGGCGAAAGTTTAGAGCAAAGCATGGTGACTATACCCAGCGATTTTAAAGCAGATAAAACACTACTGCTTATTGGCTACAAGCAAGATAGCCAATTTGACATAGACCGTTGGTTAATTGGTTTAGATATGGCGGGTGTAACGCTCCCTACATACGAACTACCAACCATTGCCGGCATGGCGCCACGCATGTTTAGCACATTTATAGACAGCGGTATGCGCAAAGGCATCCCTAAAGAATTATGGGGTGGGGTAATCACTATTTATAAAGATGGTGAAGCGGTACAAAAGTTTACAGGTAACCAAAGCCCTAATAACTCACGTGTGGTACTTATAAATAACATCGGCGAAATTTTATATTTTTATGATCGAGGTTTTTCGGTTGATGAGCTAAATAAACTAAAAGCGAGTATAGAATAATTGATCCTAAAAGTTGGTTTAGGCTAATGCATATTTAAGGCTTTATAAGTTATTAAGCCACTAATCCGATCTGTTATTTATCTTATAAAAGTAGTTGTAAAAACAAGATTAATTAAGGTTTTTCATTGATTTAATTGGGTTTTATCTATTTCAGGATGAGAAGCGATAGCTTTATTTTAATACCAAAATCCCATTGTAAGTTGTATTTGATTTAGGTAATGTAGTGTAAATGTTTCAAGGACGAAATTTATGCCCCATAAAAATTCAGTATTTGTAAAAACAACGTTTCAATCATCTTTTCATTCACACAACTACACCGCTATTTTAAGAACATTACAAGCTTTGTTTGGTGATATTAAAATGGACGAAGTTATTCCTAAAGCTGAGCAGCGCACAAATTATGATTTGTTTTTAATCGATGGTGCTAAAAGCAAATGGCAAGACCTTATTCCGACTGACCTTATTTGTTTAGCTAAACACTATAGCGTTGTCATTTTTAATGTTGATAAAGAAGATGTGTGCGAGCAAAACTTATTGCTTAACCATTTTAATGGTGTTTTTTATAAATCTGATCCACCAGAAGATATCTTTAAAGGGTTACTTCGTGTTAATACTGGCGAGCTTTGGTTTACGCGTAAAGTGATTTCAAAAGCTTTTAACGATATTTTAGCCGTGGCATCGTCGTTTAATAGCTTACACGACGACATTGAATTAAAGCAGGACGATTACGATCATTTAACAAAACGAGAAAAGTCTGTTATTCATTTAATTGCACAGGGGGCGAGTAACAATACAATCGCTGATAAACTTAACATTAGCGACCACACTGTAAAAACACATTTATACAGTGCGTTTAAAAAAACTAACTCACGCAACAGGGTGGAGCTTGCTAATTGGGCGCAGCGCTATATATCTGTTTTGCTGCCAATGGCTAAATAAGAGTAAAGCCACTAAGACGCTATTTAAGTAAAAACGTTATCCTTTAGATTTTTATAAGGGTTGGGTTAGCGAAGTACTTTCAAATCACTAACCACACAACTTATAAAGGCTACAATATGTAGCCTTTAGTTAATTTAGGAAGTCAGTTTATGCTGATTTTTTAGCCCATAAGCCTTTATCAATACCTTTTGTTATGAGATCTGTGAGTGCTTTTTCTATTGCTTGGGTAACACAAATGCTCATAGGTTCGTTGTCACTAAAGCCTGCTTCTGCTTCTGCTAGTCGTTTGTAGCTTACGTATCTAAAAAAGCCTGCACGCATTTCTTGGCTAAGTACTTTTTTGCTGGTGGCTACACTTAGTAGTACTTGTCCTGTACGAACATCAACAGCGCGTAAGTATATTGAAATAGCATCTTCGCGGTAAAGCTCTGATGCGCCTATACCAAAGTATTCCATACCCAAACCACCTGTTTTTACATTAGTGTCGTAGCTTATGATACCGCCCTCTAAAATGATTTTAGCGGTTGTTAGCGGAGGTAAATCAGCTTGATTAGGATTATCGGCTTGGCCTGCACGAATAATTTTTCGCTCAGTTAAAATGTTTTGTAAACCTTCACGCTCTACCGGCGTAAACCAATCAGATTCATGTAATGCTTGTATGAGTATTGAGTTAGCACCTTGAGTAACGGCAGTCGAAAATGAGCTAACGTTAGTTTGTGGCTTATATTGACCTGTTTGATCTCTAAATGAGTAAACAGATACCGGAATACTGCCAACAGGTTTAGGTAAGTTTTTCAGATCTGCGAATAATTCGGTTGGCTCTAAACTAACTGCTTTTTGTTGCGATGGTGGGATTAAGTTCCCTAGGCTCGCACAACCGCTCAATCCTATTAATATTATTGTTATTAGTAGTTTATACATTATCCAAACCTCGGTACTTCAATGATCACCACGGTGTCATCAATTATATTTGTTATTCTTACTGTAATAGAATCAGTTGTGCTGGTTATAACTTCAATTTGATAATCGCCACTCATAAATATGGAGTCTTGATTGAAAAGGCTATCTTCTATGTCCTCACCAAATGCCATATCGGTAATTTCTCTTACCATACGATTTAAATAGGTGCGCTCTAGAGTTTCTTGAAATTGTTCAGCGTAACCTTTTTCTACTACCGGTGCTTTATGCTTGTTTTGAGCTTGGGCTTTACTCAACAGCATATTTGCATTGAGTGGGTTACCACCAAAGCTTGGGTTAATTGGGGTGTAAATTATTTCAGTTGCTGCTGCTGAAAAGCTTAATGTTGTTATTATTATAAGGGCTATATTTTTCATTTTACCATCCATCTTTAGCCATATCGGGTGTTGACACTGCCATGTTTTCGCGAGCCATTGCATCTATCACTGTATAAACAGCCTGCTCCACACGCTCATTTAAAGGCTCTAGTCGTCTACCTAAATAAGTTGCGTAAACAAGTTGGTTATTCATTATTAACGACAGCTTTGTGCCTGCTTTTGGAATGACCGTTTCTTTAATTTCAATGTTAAAACCTGCAGTTGAAGGGAGATCTCGCCAGTAATTAGAAAACTCAAAATAGAACTGATGACCAAAGCGGCTAATACTCCTATCAAGTAGTAGGCCGTCAATCTCCAACTCTTCAGCGGCATAAGATGCGGGCATTAAAAACAGAGAAAGCGTAAGTAATAATACTTGGTAATGGTTTTTATTATTATGCATAACTAAATGGGGAGAGTTGCTCTCCCCAACCTCAATAATTACATTTGAGTAATAGAAGTCACGTTACCGTCACCAATTTGGGTCACTGAAACAGTGCTGTTGAAACCAATTACGGCGCCTTCAACAATGTTATCGTTACCCATTTGAGTTACGCTAAACGAAACGTTTTCGCCACCTACTAAAAATGCAGGTTGCTCCATTCCTACTACCCAGTTACCTTCGCCAGTTTGTGAAATATCAATGCTGTGGCCATTACCTTCAACCATCATATCAACTACGTTCATTTCACCTGTTTGAGCTAGGTCAACTTGGTTCATGTTGCTATCTAAAATACCTGCAAGTGTAACCATGGCTTCGTTTTGAGAACCATTTTGCATAATATCGATATCGTTGTCGTTTGATGTTAGAGATATATCAGGATATGAAGACTCAACAACAGCAGTGTTTTCTTGGCCAGACTGAATAACGTTAACGTCATTTTCAGACCCATTAAAGTTAACAACGTGTGCTGAATTTGATTCACCTACTTGGTTAATCATAAATTCGTTATCGGTACCTAAAACGCCCATGTAAGCATCATTTAATAAGCCAACTTGTGTAGCCGTTAATTCATTATCGTCACCAATAATATCAACGGTTGTTGAGTTGCTTAAATCAACCTGAGTTACTGTAACTTCGTTGTTTTGACCTTCGAATAAGTTTGATTCGATAGTATTTAAAGAACCTTCTTGGTCTAAATCAATTTCGTTTTCATCGCCTAATACAGCTACAAATGTTACTGCGTTAGTATTGCCTTCTTGTTCAATTGAAAGCTCATTTGCATCGCCTAAAATATCAGTGAAGGTAACAGTATTACGATCGCCGTCTTGTTCAATATCAAGCTCGTTATCGTTGCCTTGTAAAGAACTCACTTTGAAGGTATTCCAGTAACCGTTTTGCTCAAGACTCAGACTATTCTGATCGCCCATTACAGAGGTTAATTCAGCTTCATGCCACTCACCTGTTTGTAATGAACTGATTTCGTTGCCATTACCTTTCATATCTAAGTTGTAAAACCAATGACCACCAGTGCCTTGCTCTACATCAACGATATTGTCGTCACCAACAATCATGTTGACAGCTTCGTTGTTTACAAAAAAGCCTTGGCCACTTTGCAAAACATTTAGGTAATTATTATTACCAGTAACTTCGGTAATTACACCGTTGGCAACGCCATCTTGGGCATATACTTGCTCGTTGTTGTTACCAATTGTTGTTACGCCAACATAATTACCTGATTGTAATTGAGTAACTTCTGTTGTGTTCTCGTTTCCAGTAGTCGAAACCTCAATAGTATTACTATCTCCCTCTTGCATTAAAATCGCGGTGTTATTATTTTGCGATTGTGCCAATGTCATTGAATTAGCGGTGCTAAGTATAGATATTTTTGTACTAAGTTCTGAGTTTGATGCTGATTTGTTGTCGGTATCTGCATATGAGGCAAAGCTGGTACCCATTGCTATTGCAACAGCACAACTTAAAAGTGATTTATTCAACTTCATTATTTTCTCCTTGAAATATTAAAATCAAATACCCTAAATGTTATAGGTTTTAATAAGGTATTTGTTGTCTCAGCATGCCGTGCCGATATATTTTTTGTGATCCGCTTGCGTAACTTTAGAAGTAGGTGAAGCGTAATATGTGACTATAAATAATTAAGTTTTAATTTGTCATAAATATTGAACTAACAAAGTTTAAGCTCAAATTCATAATCACCCATTAACTGTATTCCCCTATTTCATTTTCTTAAATCATCATTTTTTACCAAATAATTAACCTTTTATTATCATCGGTTTATGTGTGTAACTGGTGGGTTTTAATGTAATAGTAAGCAAAAGCAGTAAAAAAGTTTGACCCTATAATGGGTAAGGTTGTAATGGGGCAGTTCATTAAAATGACTGTGTTTAGTGTTTTTTTTATAGCCAAACTGGTCAAAATTTATGATTTTTAATTCTTTTTAACTTTTTAACTTGTCAAATATCGTATTTACTAGTTTGCTTATAACTTGCCACGTGATCCCTTGTACTTGAAATAGTGAACAAACCCGCTTAGTGCTTCTAAGCTAACCCAACTATGGATAGAACAATGAAAACAAAATTATCTATTATTACGCTTGCTTTACTACCTTGTTTGGCTTCGGCTAAATTACCTGATGCAGGAGCTCTTCCACAAGCAGCTGCAAGCAGTGACTCTGTTATTGTTAAATATAAAAAAAATGCAACACCTCAAATGCGTAAACAAGCACGAAGCTTGGTTAAAGCAAAAATTACAGATTTAAATAATGATGAAGTTGATGATAACTTCACATCATTATTCTCAGGTCGCCTTGCTAAATTTAAAGTGTCTGGCATGAGCACTAAAGAAGCTATTGAGCGTTTAAAGTCTCATCAAGCTATTGAATATGTTGAGCCAGATTACCGAGTAAGTATTGCGAGCGCACCTAACGACCCTCGTTTTGATGAGCTTTGGGGCCTAAATAATGAAGGTCAGACCGGTGGCATTGCCGATGCAGATATTGATGCGCCAGAAGCATGGGAAATCTCAATTGGTAGTCGCGATGTTGTAGTTGGTGTTATTGATACTGGTGTTGACTACAGTCACCCTGATTTAGCTGACAATGCGTGGGTTAACACTGGCGAAATTGCAGGCGATGGTATTGATAATGACGGCAATGGTTACATAGACGACATTCACGGTATTAATGCAATTACGGATGCTGGCGACCCAATGGATGACCAAGGTCACGGTACCCACGTATCAGGCACTATTGGTGCAAGCGGTAATAATTCTACAGGTGTTGTGGGTGTAAACCATGAAGTTTCTATTGTTGGTTGTAAGTTTTTAGATGCCGCTGGTAATGGTTCAACATCAGATGCAATAAAATGTATCGACTATATGGTTAATCTTAAAAACTCAGGTGTAAACTTACGTGTTTTAAACAATAGCTGGGGCGGTGGCGGTTATAGCCAAGCGTTAGCGGATGCTATGACTGTTAGTGAGCAAGCTGACATATTATTTGTTGCTGCTGCTGGTAATGACGAAGTTGATAATGATGCAAACCCTCACTATCCATCAAGTTATGAACACGAGAGTGTATTAGCAATTGCCAGTACTGATAGCAATGATAACTTATCAGACTTTTCACAATGGGGCGCGACAAGTGTTGACATGGGAGCACCAGGCTCTGGTATTTTGTCAACAGTTCCGGGTAATGGCTATGCAAATTACTCAGGTACTTCAATGGCAACACCTCATGTTGCCGGTGTTGCTGCTCTTGTGTTGTCAGTAAACCCTGATTTAACAACATCAGAGCTTAAAGCGTTACTAATGAGTAGCGGTGACGCTAATGCTGCACTTCAAGGTAAAACGCTTGCGGGCACGCGCCTAAACGCAAATCAGGCGTTATTAGATGCCGATCCAACGCCAAGCTTTAAAATGTCTGTGACGCCAGCGTCACAACAAATAACAGTTGGTGAGTCTGCAACTTATACGTTTGAAATTGGTTCTATTGCTCAGTGGGATGGTGAAGTAACGCTTGAACTAGAATCTAGCCTTACTGGTGCATATTTATCAGAGCTAACTGCAAGCCCTGGCGAAACAGTACAGCTTAGTGTTGAGACCAATGGAAATACGCCATGGGGTAATTATGAGTTTACTGTTACAGCAACATCAGATGATATTGTTAAAGAAAAAACAGTAAGCTTAATGCTTCAACCTGCTGGTTTAAATGACTACACCTATACTAGCGAAGAAAATGTGGCGATTCCTGATAATGATCCACAAGGTGCTAATTCGGTAATTACAATTTCAGATGATTTAACTGTTTTTGGTACTTCTGTTGATGTAAATATTACGCATACTTGGTCTGGCGATATAGTCCTTACGCTAATTTCACCACAAGGCTCTGAGGTAACTTTACAGAGTAATGAAGGTGGCAGCGAAGATGATATTGTTAAAACATTTACATCAAGCGTATTTAACAGTGAAGTAGCAACAGGCGACTGGACGTTAAATGCTGTGGATACAGCGGGTGCAGACACAGGTAATATTAATGGCTGGTCACTTACGCTTAGCGCTATAGGCGAAGTAAGTGCACAACCGCCACGTGCAGGCTTTACTGTTGATACGCAAGGTTTAACAGCCTCGTTTGTAGATACAAGCAATGATGCCAATAACGACATTACACAATGGAGCTGGAGCTTTGGCGATGGCGCTACATCAACAGATTCAAGCCCTGTGCATGCATATGCGCAATCGGGTAGTTACGATGTAGAACTAACTGTTACTGACAGTGAAGGTAATACAGATACATTTACCCAAACCGTTGTTGTAAGTGACGTGACCCTTGAACTGAACTTAAAACGCGCTAACAAAACACGCCTAGGTACGATGCGTGTAGAACTTAGCTGGGAAGAAGTTGGTGCAGAGTCATTAAGCGTTTACCGTAATGGTGAGTTAGTTGATACCACTGCAGATAACGGACGCTACCGTGATTACGTACGTGGAGCTACATTACCATCGTACGATTACCAATTATGTGTAACAGAAAATGTGTGTTCGAATATCATCACCGTTTCTTTTGAATAAATTACACTACTCCTAAAGTAATTTAAGCCCAGCTTTGCTGGGCTTTTTTATGTTTTAAAAAATATAAACTATGCTTTTTTATACGGGTGAGTTTTAAGCCAGTGCTCGGCTATTTGCTCACGCGTGGCAAACCATACTTGCTCATGCGAGCGGGCATATTCTAAAAACCGTGCTAATGCTTTTATTCTTCCTGGTCTGCCAATTAAGCGGCAATGTAAACCTATCGACATCATTTTTGGGGTGTTTTCACCTTCAGGGTCACCTTCTTCATAAAGCGTATCAAAGGCATCTTTTAAATAATTATAAAACTGATCGCCGGCATTAAAACCCTGCACGGCAGCAAAGCGCATGTCGTTTACATCAAGCGTGTAGGGCACTATTAACTGTGGTTTACCTTCTTTAATACTGTAAAAAGGTAGGTCGTCGCTGTAATCGTCGGAATCATATAAAAAATTACCATTTTCAACTACAAGGGCTGCGGTATTTGGGCTAGTTCGGCCGGTATACCAGCCTTTGGGCTTTTTACCTGTGAGCTTTTTAATTACATCAATGGCTTGTTGCATATGCTCGCGTTCGGTTTGCTTATCTATATTTTGATAATTAATCCAGCGCAGGCCATGGCTTGCAATCTCGTGCCCTGCTTCAACAAAGGCTTTAGCTACATCGGGGTGGCGCTCAAGGGCCATCGCCACTGCAAAAATGGTGACCGGTATATCGTATTTTTTAAATAAACGCAGTAGCCTCCACACGCCCGCGCGCGAGCCATATTCGTAAATAGACTCCATGCTTATATGGCGGTCTTCAACATGCGGGGCACTGACTATTTCTGATAAAAACGTTTCAGCGGCTGCATCACCATGCAGCACGCAGTTTTCGCCGCCTTCTTCGTAATTTAATACTACTTGCACGGCAATACGTGCTTTATTGGGCCAATTTGCATGGGGTACATCTGGACCATAACCAATTAAATCGCGCGGGTAGTTTTTAAAATGCTCACTCATTTTATTGCTCCTTTTTAAGCGCTGCGAGCCAAGAGCCTAGCGCTTCGCGCTCTGTGTCTGTCATCTTGGTCATATTAGCCAGTGGCATATCTTTGGTTACAACCGCGCGGGTATGCACAAGTACTTGCGACTTTTTTACCTGTTCAATTGAATCAAGTTTAAAGCCAAGTGGCGCTGTTTGAAAAAGCTCAGAGGTAGGTGTTTCGCTATGGCACTGCGTACAGTGTTTGCTGATTATATCCCACGCTTGTGCGTCGGTAATACTTGCTTGTAAAGGCGCGTTTTCGTCTGCATTTGTTGTACTGCTGGGCCAAGGTGCTATTGCTAGCATAAGGGCAAAAAATGCTGCAATACCACTTATAAGTACTGAAGGTTTATTAACGCCTTGATGTTTTAAGTTAAAGTAATGGCGTATCCACATACCAATACCAAACAGCGCAATTAAAATAAGCCAGCCAAAGTTGTGGCTATACGTGTAAGGAAAGTGATTGCTAAGCATAATAAATACCACTGGTAACGTGGCGTAGTTATTATGAATAGAACACAGCTTTGCCTTTAAACCTGGCGCTGAATCAGGGATTCTACCAGCTTCTACTTCACTCACCATGTAGCGCTGCCCTGGCATAATAATGTGATACACATTACCCACCATGCACGTGCCAATAAGTGCGCCTACATGAATATACACAGCGCGGTCGCTAAATAATTGATCAACCCCAAAAGTCCACAGAGCTAATAAACCAATAACTACAGCAATAAACACTTTGCCGTTTTCAACCAGCGGGGTTTTACACAATAAACGATAAACACCATAGCCTAAGCCAATAAAACCAAGGGATGCGCCAATAGCTGCAAATTTACTTAGCTCACTTTTACTGTTATCAATTAAATACACATCGGCGCCAACATAATAAAGTAAGCTAAATAGTAATATACCGGTGATCCAGGTTGTGTACGCTTCCCACTTAAACCAATGCAGGGTATGAGGTATTTGTTCAGGGCCATTTTGATACTTAGCCACTTCGTAAAAGCCACCGCCATGCACGGCCCATAAATCGCCTTTTATGCCTTTATCTATTTTCCATTGCGGTGGTGTTTGTAGGTTGTTATCAAGCCATGCAAAATAAAATGAAGCGCCAATCCATGCTATACCAGCAATAACATGAAAATAACGCAGTACTAAATGAGCAAGCTCAAATAAATAGTTTTCCATAACGGTTAAGCCTCTTCTAATACCGGTGAGCGGGTGTCTGAAAATTGATTGTTATCATCGCGCTTATACACACTTTTACCCATAATGTAGGTTTGCTCAACGCAGCGGTCGTCGCCTAACATCATCATTGCAAATAGTTTTTCATGCAGGGTTTTGGCATGCTGTATTCTAAATTTTAAAAATGGGGTTGCTGAACAATCCATTACAATAAAATCGGCTTCACAACCGGCTTTAAAATTACCAATTGTCCCTTCTAAATCAAGTGCTCTGGCACCGCCGAGAGTTGCTAAATACAGCCCTTTAAATGCTGAAAACTTTTGACCTTGTAACTGTTGGATTTTGTAAGCTTCGTTACCTGTTTGTAGCATAGAAAAGCTTGTTCCTGCGCCTACATCGGTACCCATGCCTACGTTTATGCCGTGCTCTTCACAGGCTTTTAAATTTAAAAGTCCTGATCCTAAAAATAGGTTTGAGGTAGGGCAGTGCGATATTGCCGCATTGTTATCTGCAAGGCAGCATAGCTCGCGCTCAGATAAATGAATACTATGGGCAAATACCGAGCGTTTACGTACCATTTTAGCTTGCTCGTAAACGCCAAGGTAATCTTCAGCTTCTGGAAATAGCCCTTTTACCCATTCGCACTCATCTTTGTTTTCTGATAGATGAGTGTGCAGGTAGGTGTCTGGGTATTCTTCAAGTAACTGAGTGCATTTTTGTAATTGTTCTGGGGTTGATGTGGGGGCAAAACGCGGCGTAACTGCGTAGCTTAGCCTGTCAACATTGTGCCATTTTTTTATTAGGGCTTTAGATTCGTCATAGCTTGTTTGCGCGCAATCAGATAAGTCGTCAGGGCAGTTACGATCCATCATTACTTTACCGGCAATCATACGTAAATTGCGTTTTTGTGATTCTTTAAAAAACGCATCAACCGATTGCGGGTGCACAGTGCCAAATACAAGGGCTGTGGTTGTGCCATTACGCAGCAGCTCGTCTAAAAAGCGATTAGAGATCTCTTTTGAATAATGCTTACACGTAAATTTTTTCTCTGTCGGAAACGCGTATTCGGTTAACCAACTTAGCAGTTGCTCGCCGTACGCACCCACCATTTCGGTTTGTGGTAAGTGTATGTGGGTGTCAATCATACCAGGCATAACGAGCTTACCATCGTGGCGGATAACACGCGCTGATTTATCAATTGTTGGCAGTATGTCGTGCTCGTAACCAAGTTTAACTACTTTGCCGTGCTTGATAACTAATGCGCCTTTTTCAAAAAAACGATGGGCGCTTTCGCCAGCAATGGCAGGGTCGTCAACAAAGTCGAGTATATCGGCACAAATTACTGTTAAGTTATTATTGTTTTGTGTGCTCATAGTTAGCTACCTCTGTATGTAGAGTAGCCAAACGGGCTAAGCAACAATGGGATATGGTGATGTTTAGTATCTTGTAATCTAAACGTTATTTGCGCCTCTGGGTAAAACGCAGGGGTAGGTTGATTTTGGTAGTAGCTATCTAAATCAAATACTAGCTTATAGGTTGCAAATTCTACTTCTGTATTTAGCCAGTCGGTAATTCGCCCATCGGTATCGGTTGTGCCTTGGGTTAGTTGTACCCATTCGTTATTTGTAAGTTTAAATAGCTTAACAGCAACGTTTGCCGCAGGTTTTCCGGTGCTGGTATCAAGTATATGGGTGGTAATAGGGCTTTTGTTCATACTTTTATTCATAGCAATGACTCCAATCTTATTTTTGTTATTTTGGCTTGTTCGCCCGCGGCTATAGCAAGCTCTGTGCTGCGGGTGTTGTGTATGCGCTGCTCTATGAGTTCAAGCATTTGTTCGGCAGTTTTACCGGTGGCGCACACAATAAAAATAAAGCCAAACTTGTTCAGGTACTCTTTATTAAGGGTAATCATTTTGGTAAGTACGGCTTCGTTTGCTTTGCTCATACCCGATTGCTCATGGCCCGCTTTTTGTGCGGTAGCAGCGTATTTTTTGCTAAGGGTTGATAAGTCACCTATTTGCGGGTGGCCTTCAAAGGCAGCTAAATAGTCGCTCTCGCTAAGGCTATCCCATATGCTTTTTGCGCATTCAAACAGCTGCTGAGCACTTTTAAATGGCATTGCTTTTATCATGCCCGCTACCCAGTTAGGGGCCGCGCAGCAATGCTCAAGTGCTTGTTTTGCTTGTGCATCATTTAGCGTATTTATTTGTAAGCTACTCATGCGCCTACTTCCTCCTGCGTGGTGCTAATTAAGGCATTTTTTAGTGTGCGCCACTGCAAGCCTTGGCGTTTTGGCGCTTGGGTTTGCATAGCCTGATAAAGGGCAATTAGCTGTCCACTAATCGAAATAGCCACTTCCATTGGTAATTTGCCCGTAATATTTTTAAGCCCAACAGGGCAGGTCATTTGTTGTATTTGAGCGGCTGTAAAATCGCGATGTGCTAGGCGTTGTTTAAAACGTTTTGCTTTAGTGTCAGAGCCAATAACGCCCAGCCAATTGGCATCAGCGCGTTTAATAATGGCTTGGGTGAGTGCAAAGTCGAGCTGGTGGTTATGGGTAAGTATTAAGTAGTTATTAGCTTTAGGCGCACGTTTTACTTGTTCTATTGGCTCTTCATCAACCACTTTTACTACGTTATTTGGAATAGCCTGTGGGAATACATCTGCGCGGCTATCTATCCAGCGTATGCGCATAGGCAGCTGTGCCAATATACCAATAAGCGCTTGTGCTACATGGCCTGCGCCATAAATGTCGAGGGTAAAGCGCTCGCATTGCATGCATTCAAGCATAACGGTGGCAGCTCCGCCGCAGCACTGGCCTAAATTTGCACCTAGGTTAAATTGCTCAATTACTTGGGCGGCTTCGCCTTTGGCAAGTAGTTCGCGGGCTTTTTCTATTACTACGTATTCAAGGTGGCCACCGCCAAGAGTGTCGTAAATATGCTCGCCGCTTATTACCATTTTAGAGCCTGTGCCGCGAGGGGTTGAGCCATTTGTGCCAAGTACCGTGGCAATTACATAATTAGTGCCGCTTTGTTCGTGCTCGTTTATAGCCTGCGCCCAGTTTTGAGTATGAAAACCCTGAAACGACTCATTTAAATTAGTCATGTTGATGCTCCTTAAACCAACTAGCGGTTTGCTCAATTGCACTCAATACTCGCTCTGGGGTTGCGGGTGTATCCAATGGGGCGGTGTATTTGTAATCAGCCACACTACTTATGGCATTACGAATAGCGCTCCATACACTAAAGGCCAGCATAAATGGCGGCTCGCCTACGGCTTTTGATCTAAACACGGTGGTTTCTGGATTTGCTGAGTTATAAAGATTGACGTTAAATTCGGCAGGGGTATCGCCAATGGCTGGTATTTTGTAGTTGGCTGGGCCAAAGCTTGCAAGCTGGCCTTTATCATTCCATTGTAAGTCTTCGGTGGTAAGCCAGCCCATACCTTGTACAAAGGCGCCTTCAATTTGGCCTATATCAAGTGCTGGGTTAATTGAGCTGCCTACATCGTGCAGTATGTCAACGCGGGTTACCGTGTTTTCGCCAGTTAGCGTATCTACTTCTACTTCGCTGAGTGCTACGCCGTGAGCGTAGTAAAAAAATGGGCGGCCTTCACCTTTGGCTCTGTCGTAATGAATTTTTGGTGTGGCGTAATAACCGGTAGATGAAAGCGATATACGATTCATGTAAGCAAGATTTGCAAGTTCGCTAAAGCTAATTTCCCCTTTACTAAAAGTAATGAGGTTATCTTTAAATGTAATACTTTGGCTGTCTACTTCAAAGTGCTCGGTAATAAAGTTTATTAAGCGCTCTTTTATTGTGTTTACTGCATTTAGCGCCGCCATGCCGTTTAAGTCGGTACCGCTTGAGGCCGCTGTTGGTGAAGTGTTTGGTACTTTGTCGGTACGCGTAGCACTAATACTTACCGCGTTAAAATCGACCCCAAAGCCATGGGCCACAATTTGCGCAATTTTGGTGTTCAGCCCTTGGCCCATTTCGGTGCCGCCGTGGTTTAAATGTATAGAGCCATCGCTATATACATGCACTAATGCACCGGCTTGGTTTAAGTGTTGTACAGTAAACGATATACCGTATTTAACCGGCGTCATTGCAAGGCCTTTTTTTATAATGGGTGACGATACGTTAAATGCTTTAATAGCCTCTTTACGTGCCCAGTAGTCACCCGACTCCTCAAGCTGGTTTATCATATCTTTTAAAATATGTTGCTCTACGGTTTGATGATACGGCGTGGTGTCGCGGCCTTTTTTATATAAATTGAGTTTTCTAATTTCAAGCGGATCTTTACCTAATTTAGCTGCTATATCGTCCATTATTAGCTCGCCCATAATCATTCCTTGCGGGCCACCAAATCCTCTAAATGCGGTATGGCTTACGGTATTCACTTTACAGCGATTACCCTTAATTGTGGCGGCTGGGTAGTAGTAGGCGTTATCGGCATGAAACATGGCACGGTCTACAATTGCATCAGATAAATCAGGGGAGTAGCCACAAAACCCGTTTACGGTAATGTCGGCACCTTCTATTAAACCATTTTCGTCAAAACCGACATGATAGTGATTATAAAAAGGGTGGCGCTTACCGGTTAATTTAAAATCGTCGCTACGGGCTAGGCGCATTTTTACTGCGCAGCCAAGGTGGTAAACCGCAAGGGCGGCAAGGCATGCCCATGGAGCGCCTTGGGTTTCTTTGCCGCCAAAAGCACCGCCCATACGGCGGGTTTCTACGTTTACAAAGCTAAATGGCTTTTTTAAAATTTTAGCAACTAAGTGTTGAACCTCAGTAGGGTGTTGCGTAGAACACTGAACATGAATGCCCCCGTCGTTATCAGGTTGCGCCAGCGCTATTTGGCCTTCTAAATAAAAGTGTTCTTGTCCGCCTATGTTTATTTCGCCTTTAAGCTGGTGGGCTGCGTTATTAATGGCGTTTTCGCTGTTACCACGGTTAAGTGAATGAGGCGGCCTTACCCAATGCTCTTTGCTAATGGCTTCTTTAATATCAAGTATTGGTGTGGTTTGCTCGCACTCTATAACCACTAAACGTGCCGCGCGGCGCGCTATTTCATAGGTGTCGGCAACAACAATTAATACAGGTTGCCCGTGGTATTGAATTTCATGGCTGGTCAGCAGTACATCACCTGGAAATACTGGGCCAATATCTAATTTACCCGGTACATCTTCGGCCGATAAAATACGTTTAACGCCTTCAACTACCAGTGCGTGACTTGTATCTATTGATTTAATAAAGCCGCTTGTAACAGGGGCGAGCACTGGGTAAGCATGCAGGCAACCGTATGGCTCAGGGTTATCGTCGGCAAAATTTGCACTGCCACAAACTTGTTTAATAGCGCTTTCGTGATATTTAGACTGTCCAACGCTACCACCTTGCGCTTTTAGTTTATCCATTTCAAAGTGACGCATGTGAGATCCTCGTAATGGCAATGTTGTTATTGTTGCGTGCTTGCGACTCACAAAACTCAATACCAATGCGTTGTAATAAGTTTTTGCTTACCGTAGTGCGATAATGCGCACTGCTTCTTACATCGCTCATAGGTGTAAAGTCATCGTTAATAGCCGTTGCTGCGTCTATAAAGCTACTTACTTGTAACGATTGAGATATCAGCTTTTGCTCAATATGCTGCGCGCGCTTAGGAATAGCTGCCATACCGCCCATAGCGCAGCGGGCTTGAGTAATCATGTTTTGTGAATGCTCTATAGCAAGTACCAAACACACGGTAGATATATCGTCTTCAAAGCGTTTTGATATTTTATGACATGCCAGTTTTAGCGACTCTGGGCGCTTTGGAATTGTGAACTTACTAATTACTTCATCGCTTTTAAGAACTGTTTTTTTATAATCAATAAAGTAGTCGGCAACTTTAATAGTGCGCGTACCAGCGCTGCTTAATAAATCCATTGATGCATTAAGAGCGATTAAAAGTGGAGCGGGATCGCCAATCGGAGAGGCATTCCCTATGCTGCCACCGAGTGTGCCGCTGTTACGTACTTGGCTTGATCCTAAGCGTTCAAATAGCTCTTTTGACTCTGGGTAATGGTTATAAAATGCCTCAACAAATTGGCTATAAGGTAGCGCTGCACCTATGTGTAACTCACCGTTATTATCTGCCAAGGTGCAAAGATCCTTTACTTGGCTAAGGGAGATAATTACATCCGGTAAGAGCATGTTTTGGCTAAGCTCAATGGCAAAGTCGGTGCCACCAGCAACTAAATGTGCATAAAGATAAAGCGTCTTTAGCTCAACAAGTTGTTGGGCCGTTTGTGGTAAATAGAATTTGCGAGGGCCATTTTTTAAAAATGGAATATCGTCATCATATTGCGTATTAAGTGATGCTTTAAATTGAGCGGCCATTGCTGAGTACGGTTCAGCTTTACGTTCATAGCTATAGGCTTTTTCGGCTGCAAGTAATATAGGGCTATAACCTGTACAACGGCATAAGTTACCGCCAAGTGCATGAATAACCGCTTTTTTACCAGGGTACGTTGGTTCATTAATATAAAGAGCCAACAAACTCATTATTATACCGGGCGTGCAAAAACCACATTGCGAACCATGGCACTCAACGAGTGCACGTTGTACGGGGTGTAAATCGGTTAAGTTTGGGTATAAACCAGTAGTAACAGCCTCTACCGTTACTATATGTTTTGCATGCGCATTACCTAATAACAATAAACAGCTGTTCATTGTTTTGTATTGCCAACTAGCTTCCCCGTTTGCATTTATACGCTCTTCACCCACTAAAATTGTGCACGCGCCACAGTCGCCAGTTGCACAGCCTTCTTTGGTGCCCACTTTCCCTTTTTTGGTGCGAAGCCAGTCCAAAATGGTGAGACTTGGCGAGCATTCTTGTACTTCAATTGGTGTGTTATTTAATAAAAATTGAATCACACAGACCCCCTTAATTTTTATAAAGCCCTGATACATAAAGGCTTGGCGTATGTTTTTTCTTGTTGTTTGCGCACGGGTAACAAAAATACTTTTTAATCTTTAATTAGCTTATTGCAGTTACTATGCCATTGTTGACCGCTTGGTCAGTTAAGGGCGGTTGGGTTAAATTATCGAGGTATAGGTAATAACGGAGTCGCTTTAAAAATAAGGCACGGTGAAGCGAATGCTTTACTATTTAAATCTAAAGGGGGAAATAGGGCTGGTAAAAGCACATTAATGAAAATGCTTTATGGTGTGGTTAAACCTGACCAAGGGGACATGTTTTTTAATGGCCGTATAATACCAATCAGCAATAGTACTTGATCAATTTAAAGGCTTAAACCTGACGCTAACTGTGTTAAAAATTTCTGATATAGAACAACTAAATAACGAAATTTTTGCCTTGTTATCGACACGATTTTCTTATCTCAAAATAGCTCACTTAATTAAGCTGATTGGTATAATGAATATAAAAGAGCCTGCTGATGCGCTAGATTTAGCAGGACATACCAGCATGCTTGCGGATCGAATTGTAAAAACGCCAACACGTTATGGTATGTTATTAAAAACACATAAATAGTTGAATAACATAAATTAATTATGTTAAATTACGATAAAAAGAAGATACGGACTTAGCTTTTATGGACTCTAAAATTGATTTTTCTACCTACACTTTAGATGAGCTTTACTCATCAGCGAGAGCTATAGATCGCGAAGCCTACCCAGATCGAGCAAAAGAAATAGACGACTTAATTAAAACGCGAGAAGCACAGAGCCCATCTGAAAATATTGTATCAAAAGTAGCAGGAGAAAAAGCAACGCGCTCAGATAGGTTAGTAGCTGCTATTGTTGATGGCGTTTTAGGTGTTGCTTGTTTTATACCTGTATTCATGCTTGTAGGGTTTGATAATTTAAGCCAACCAACACTTACTTTATCTGCAGGTTTGCTAGGTTATGGCATATTAAGCACGTTAGTGCTTCATGGTTACCTTATGTACCAACGCGGACAAACAATTGGTAAATCTTTAATGTCTATCCGTATTGAAAATTTAGATGGTACACAAGCAAGCTTTACTACAATTTACTTTAAACGCATGCTTTCTATGCAACTATTATCACTTGTCCCTTCGGTAGGTCAGTTTATAGCTGGTTTTGTTAATCCATTATTTATATTTGGAAAAGATAAACGATGTTTACATGATCATTTAGCGGGAACAAAAGTGAGTTATGTAGATTAATCAGGATATTAATTATGGCAGCTTTGCCTAGGCAAAAAAATTACCCGGATTTAAGTTTGATTAGCAAAAGTTACAAAATGGCGTATTTCACTAAATTGTTAATATAATTAAAAAAACCTTACCGATTTTTTTTGACTAGTAACCAAGGATGATTATGAAAAACAACACACAGCTAATTTTAGCACTAGCGGCTTCTTTAATTTGTTACCCAACATATATATTATTCATTGGTTTTCTTACCGCAGCGAAAATCAATGAGGTGATACATGAGAATGTTTATAAAAACAAACGAGTTTGATAAACTGGCAAGGCGTTACGCATGTATTAAATGTGGTACTTGGGTGAGCATAAAAGCCCAAAGCTGTAAGCAGTGCCAGCATAGTTTTACTAACAATGATAAAAGCTCAATGCAAACACTCTATAATCAAAATAAAGAGCAAAACTGGCAACATACAATATTGCCTATTATTTTTGTGATATTGGTAATAGCTTTATTGCTCATTTAATTTTTGCTTAAGATTTAAAAGTGCTCGACTGCAACTCTGTAACAAAACCTCTCTGTACTTTAACGTGTAAAAACTACCCATAATTAAAATAATTACTCTTGTTAAGCCTTCTCTAAATATCACATAGCTAATGTTTTTTAATACATATAATAAGTTTATAAATTTCAATTGCTTAAATTATAAATTTATTTGTATTCACTCGTTTTTTTGGCACGTAAGTTGAAACAACTCCTTATAAATTTAAAAAAGGAATTACCATGACTGCTGAATACTTTATGGTACTAGGGTTACTCGGTGTCGCATTTTTTGCTGTTGCAGGGGCATTGCTTGGGTATGAAAAAAACATTAGTGGCTTTGGCGTAGTAGTGGTGGCAACCGTTACAGCATTAGGGGGCGGTACCCTCAGAGATATACTTTTAAACAAACCGGTATTTTGGATTGCTACCCCCGAGTATTTATATTCAACCTATGGGGCCGTTATAGCAACAATTGCATTTATTCGATACTTACCGCGCGTTAATAATTACTACTTTTTGTTGGTAGACGCTGTTGGTATGGCGTTATTTAATATTATGGGGATAGAAAAAGCACTCATTAATGGCTCTGGTATGGTGGTCGCAATTACCATGGGCATTACTACAGGTATATTTGGTGGTTTAATACGCGACGTAATTTGCCGTGAGGTGCCAACTGTTATGCGCAGCGAACCTTACGCCTCTGCGTGTTTAGCGGGTGGAGCAGTTTATGCCGCTTTATTTAGCCTTAATGTAGATTACATTTGGTGTATTTTAGGGTCATTTTTTACGACTATTTTTTTAAGATTAGGCTCTTTGCATTGGGGTTGGCATTTAACTATTTTCAGAAAAAAAGACTTCAGAGATCAAAGCGACTAATTTTAGCTACGAGTAGCCCGCGTTTGCATGTGGTACTCGTAATTATTCTCATCCGTTATAGTAAAACCCAGCCGCTTATAAAGTTCTAATGCTGGGTTGTTTTTAAGCACTGTGAGTTTAATCGGTTTTGACTGCGCACTTGTAATAACTTGTTCAATAACAGCTTTCCCATACCCTTTATTTTGATGCAGTGGATGTATTTGTAATTGCATTATTTCAACGTATTGAGCGTGCGTTTGGTATTTTAAAGTACCAATTGGTACCTCATTTATAACTATAAGATGGGAGCAGTCATATTGGTCATCAAGCCTTAAAACATGCTGTTGCTCAGTTATACCAATCCGCAATAATACTTAATCATTTTGCGGGGCTAAACGTGTCGCTACCTGCGTTAAAAAATGCTCATTTAGAACAACTAAATAGCGAATTTTTTGCCTAGCTATCAACGCGTTTTTCCAGCCTCAAAATAGATCACTTAATTAAGCAAATTGGTATTAAAAATAACCCGGCATTCTCTAAGTGTTCAACCATAGTCAGTTTTCTGAGGCTTAATAAGTAGTCTCGGTCTGAATATGCTGCCTTTATAAATTTAAAAACCATAGTGCTCCCTTGCAACAGCCTTAATGTTTATATTTGTAGAACTAATCAAAATATGTGCGCAGTATTAAATGTGCAAGCCAAGCTAACAAAGGCAATACTACCAATACCCAAGTGCTTTCCACCAAAGCCCGCCAACAATTCCCCATACACTTAAATTAATAACGCTCATTATAAGGCCCATTACCCACCAGTCTTTTAACGATACATAGCCTGAGCCAAACACTATGGGTGATGTGCCTGTTGCGTAATGCGTTAACGACATCATGAGTGATGAAGCGCCTGCTAACAGTAAACCTAAAAATAAAGGCGGAGCGCCAAGCGCCAAACCTGCGGCGTAAAATGCGGCAAACATAGCAGTAATATGTGCTGTGGTACTGGCAAAAAAGTAATGAGCGTAAAAATACACAGCTACCAATATAATGGCCGATACAATCCAGTCAAAACCCAGTTGCGCAATGTTGCTCTCAACAAGTGTTGAAAACCACGTTACCAAACCTAGTTTATTTAAAAAAGTGGCCATCATTACTAATGCTGAAAACCAAACAACGGTATCCCACGCAGACTTTTCTTTAAGTACATCGTCCCAGCTTAATACACCAGTCACTAATAAAACCGACAAACCTAAAAAAGCCACTGCGGTTGTGTTAACCGCGTAGTCAGCCCCTAAAATCATTGCGGGTACGCCGGCCCATAAAACAAGCAGCATAGCAAAAACACCCACCATTATTTTTTCGCCGTAACTCATTGGGCCCATTTCAGTTAATTTAGATTCTGCATATTTTTTAGCGTCGGGCGTACTTTTAACTTCAGGTGGGTAAATGGCATAAACAACCAAAGGCACAAGGGCAATACATAGCAAACCAGGAACAAGCGCTGCCAGCGCCCACGTACTCCAAGTAATACTAATATTTGCACCGGTAGCATCAGCAATCAGCTTTACAATTAGAGGGTTTGGCGCAGTCGCCGTAATAAACATAGCTGATGTAATAGGGTTTATATGGTAGCTCACTAAAGCAAGGTAGTGCCCAATTTTACGAGATGTACCTTCCTCAGGGGACGAGCCAAAACTTGTTGCTATCGACTTCATTATTGGGTGAATAATAGCGCCGCCTCGCGCGGTATTACTTGGCGTTACAGGCGCTATAACAAGTTCAGAAAGTGCGAGTGCGTAACCAATACCAACTGTTTTTTTACCAAAAAGAGAAATAAAATTATAGCCAATACGATTTCCCAAACCAGTTTTAGCTAAACCCCGAGAAATAATAATAGCAATACCAATCAACCAAATTAATGAATTAGAAAAGCCACTTAATGCATCTTTAATAGCGCCAGATGGGCTGTCATTAGTTACGCCAGTTAACGCAACAGAAGTAATAGCTAAAATAGCAATGGCGCCGATTGGCATTGCTTTACCAATAATGGCAACAACAGTACCAATAAATAAAGCGAGCAAATGCCATGCGTTTTCGGTAACACCTTGCGGGGGCGGTACAGCAAACCAAAGTAGTAAAACAATGGCTATAGAAATCAGTCCAGAGGTAACTCGAATATCAGTACCCTTCATTAAAAATGTCCCTAAGTTTTAGAAATGCATGCATTCTGTGTATTGAAAAGGCGACGTTATTCTACTTCATTTTATAATAAAAAAAATGACGCACATCATATGAATATTAGACTTATTTAATTTTATTAATAAAGAGGTAATAAATCATAAACTAAAGTGATTGATTACATTACCCTATAAGAGCTTACGTTGTGCTTAATCAACTCTTATATTTTTAAGAGTTAGCTTGAATTGTTTTATCGACTAGCAAGGTCTTTGTAAGTCTTAACGAATACTTGGAAATACAATGAACTTAAAATTAACCAACAACGTGATTACTTTTTTATTAGCGAGTAGCTTTTTGTTACTTGGCTTATCGTTTGCGTTAGGAGCAAACCCTAATACGTTAACGGCTACATTTAGCTTTTACGGCGTTGATTCGCTAATGTCTGTATCTGCGTTAGGTTTAATTAGTGGCTCATTTATGATTGCCTTAGCGTTTGCCACCGTGCTCGCTCGCCTTAAATTAATGAAACCTACACCAGCACTTTTACTTGCAGCAATTATAAGTTTAGTTGCATTACTTACCTTGTTTGCCAGTAACCGTTGGATGGCTCAACTTGGCGGCTTTCCAATCATTGGTAGTGGGCAGGGCATAATTAAATACTTTGCTGTAGTGCCTTTGTATTTGTTTTTATTTTATAAAGACAAACTTACCGACAAACAACACGTACTTTTAAACTTTATACCTGTTGCCATGGTTTTATTGTGGATTGGCGGCATGAAGTTTTATGAGTTTGAAGCAAAAGGCATTGTAAGTTTAGTAGAAACCTCACCGTTTATGTCGTGGTTATACACGGTATTTAGCGTACAAGGCGCGTCTAACGTGATTGGCGGGTTTGATGTATTATTTGCTGTGTTATTGGGCTTAGGGCTATTTTTAAATAATAAAAAGCTAATTATTGTAAGTGGCTTAGCGTGTTTAAGCGTATTTATGATGACCCAAACATTCTTAATTACCGCCACCGGTGCATTTAGTTCTTCCGCTTTATTGGAACGCCTAGGGCAGTTTGTAATTAAAGATCTTTGGTATATAGCCAACCTTGTTGTTATTGCTTTTTTAATGATTTTCAAGCCGACTAAATAATATATAAAGAGGACGTTATGATCAGTTGCAATCAATACGATTACATCGAAATTGCCTGTATGTACCATTTAAGCATTGAGCTTATATTAAAAAATGGTGATGGTGTATGTGGCGTGGCAACTGACACAAAACGCAATGCTAATAGAGACGAATGCATAGTTGTTAACGTAAATAGCGAGCTGCAACTCATAGTGCTCACTACAATCAGCGTACTTAAAGCGCGTGAACAAAATCCATACTTTGACCACGTGAACTTTGATGTAAAGTAAGCACCTCACTCATTCGTTTTTATCATAAACACCTCAGCGAACCTGTAACAATTAATATGTTAAGGTTCGCTTATCTAACCAATGCTTTAGCTCATACGTGCTAAATACATAAAGCCAAAATGTTCCTATTACTTTCTTTTATTCTTTACTCGAGTTTTTCTACCGAATAAGGTTAAACGCTAACTATTGAAACGTATAAAAATGCTAATTCTGTAATAAGTAAGCCTTTATATGTCCGTATATGGCGCGTGGTCTTCGTGCGTTTGTTATTTATGGCTGTAAAGGTAGCTACATAAATAAAGCTAACTTACAGAACCAAGTATTTACATAAACAGCTATTTTAATTTTGTCCAATAACATTATTAAACACCGTTTTGGTATATTTTAACAACGGTAACTTTATAACATATGTAATTACTTGTTTACATTGAAGTTGTTTAGTGGAATTATTGAAAAAAGTAATATGCGCCGTTTTGGGGGATTATAAATCCCAAAGTGCTGTTCAATAAGCTATTAGTTTCCCTACATCGGAGTTTGTATGCGTTCCAAGGAAGAATTGAAATTTCTAAAAGATAATGAAAATTCATTATATGTAATTCATTACTCATGTCAGGGATTAAATGATGATAATGAGGGGTATTCACCTCGTATCACATCAATTGCAGCTCTACATGTTGCAAGCTCTACAATGCATAGCTTTTCAATACATCTTGTTGCGGAGATAAAAAAAATCACTCGTGATGAAATACATAATCATTATGATGAAATTGAAGCAACGATGTTAGAAGATTTCTATCAATTCATACAAAACCACCAAGACTGCTATTGGCTTCACTGGAATATGTCCAATATTAACTTTGGTTTTGAGACTATTGAGCACAGATATAGAGTGTTAACGGAAAAGCAGCCGCCTAAAGTCGAGGACTCTAAGAAACATAATTTATCATCAATAATTACTGAGAAATTTGGTAAAAAATCTTTCGACCTTCCACGTATGCCTAGCATTATGGCATGTAATGGTGGGCCCCATCGAGACAACTTAATTGGTGCGGAAGAAGCTGAAGCTTTTAAGAGAAAAGAATATTTGAAATTACATAAGTCTACTATGGCAAAAGTATACTTTTTTCAGTCAATCTACCAAAAAATTCAATCTAATAAATTAAAAACTATCAGATCAAATTTACCAGCAAAGTTAAATCGATTAGTTGAGTCTTTGCCTTCAAAATTACTGGCACTTGTTGCTGTATTATATTCAGTGTGGCAATTAAGTTACTCTGCTTATACGACAATAGAGCCTCAAAATAAAGAAATAGATTCTGAGCAAGTAACGGTAACTAACAAGTGACTATGGTGTCAATTCCTAATTTCAAACCATTTTAGGATCCCACATGACACCATCCCTCACCATAGAA
>NZ_JADYWQ010000017.1:0-102275 GCF_015864725.1 Pseudoalteromonas sp. NSLLW24
GACAATTAAATAAAGGCATCAATTTTGATGTTTAGACATTAGCTCGTCTTGACTTCAAGGGAGCGTCCATATATGTCATTGTTAATTAGCCACTAGAAAATGATTTAGTACACGTAACAAATACAAGAAGTAAAAGAAGCAAGTTGGACAAACACTTTTACAAGATAGAGACTATTTCAGCAATATATTTGTGTCTGCCCAATTTGGTTTTTATCTATTTATTTTTTTCCATTGAGCTAATTTACGCGCCCATGATTCTTTTGTGTTGAAGTTTTTTTGCATGTCTATTGCTTCTTTGAGAGTGTCGATTGATTCTCGATTTCCAGCTATATTTAGAATTTCAGCCCTATCGTTTAAAAAACTGCTTAAGAACCACGCTCTATTTTTATCAGCTCGCTCACCTTCAACGGCTTTATCTATAGCTATAAGTGCATTGTCAAAATCTCTAATGCCTTTTAACTGTTTGGCTTTACTCTGAAAATAAAATTGATCTTGATTTTCTATCTTATCTAGAAAACCACCAGCTTTTTCGAAATTATCGATTTCATTATAAAACTTTGCGACTTTTAAATTGTCAAAATCATTAGATGGGCTGGATTCAAGGTAATATTTTTCAGCTAAAGTTGCTGTAATTCTTAGTTTCTCATCTTTGTCTTCTAAATTACTGTACTTATACACTCGATAAAGTGCCATCTGAATGTTCGCATAAGCAATCATCAACTTTTCGTTTTGGTTAACATTATCAGGTGCAGGTAAATTTGCACATAATGTCCTAAACTCATCTTTAAAGTTGTAACCAAGGTGCCCTGATAATGAGCTCAATACTCGATATGGGTGATCAAACGATGAACGTAAAGTAATCGATATGTCTGAGATAAACTCTTCTATACGGCTATCTATATAGTTTTCTCTAGACTCCTTATATTGAGAGTTTGCAATAAGATCATAAAAAGACAACACAATTGAGTGAGATAGACTAGATGTTTTTTTACCTAGAACCAAATCTACATAACTAGCGGCACCTTTATAGTCCTTTTCGTTATCCAAAATACGAGCCAACTGTAATATACACTGTTCACTGTCTGGGAATCTCTTTATAAGATCTTCAAAAAGCTCCTTAGATATCGTAGCGTTACCTTTCCAATAATACAATTTAGCAATATGATGCTTCACTAATAGTTCTAGGTTAGACCCGCCTTCAAGGTTGGAGTCTATACTGCTTAATATGCCAATTACTTCCTCAGATTTTTGTTGATATTCGTCTTCATCACTCTTCCTGTTTATTGATATAAGTTCCAACTCAAACTTTTCAATCATCAATAGTAAATCTTCGAGAGTATTATTATCCAAGGAAAAATTCTCGATTTCTTTAATTAAAGATTCCTTGTTTACTAAGTTATCCGTAGTTTGAATTATTGCATACAGTAAAGCTTTTTTTCTATTTTCAGATAAATCACTTTGATAAAGTGCTCTTAATAATTCGTGATGCATTACGCAAAAGCTATAATAGTCAGAACGTTTGAACTCGTTTTCTACTAATAGAAGATCACAAATTTCATTTTTGAACCCATCCTTTTCTTTACTGGTCGAAAATAGGTTATTTATTGACAATAAAACAATAGAGTGAATAGTTGAAAAGTTAATACCAGAACGAACAATAAGAGAACTTTTTTCTAGATTTCTTATTGCTCTTTTACCTAGAACTTTATTTAGAACGTAGTTACTTACTTGCTCTGAGTTTAATAAAGACAATAGAGTAAACTCACGAGAAAATCTATCAGAATGCTTACCAATCACGAGATCTGATATGCTCTGCGAACGCCCTTTTACTATTTCTGCTGGAATTTGCTCAATTTCTTGAATGAATTCATTTATTTCAGCTTCATCATACTCTTCATCTTCAATAATTTGACAGACTAGTTCTAAACAAAGAGGATGACCTCCAATATTAGAAATGAATGCTTCAATATACTTGTCATCGATATTAATGTGGCTACTAATTAATGCTCTAGATTCATCCTCGTCCATTTCAGAAAGATGAAAGCTTTTCGTTCGACTCAATAAACGTTCTATAGATGTTATTATTACTCTACTATCTGAATTAGCAAAAGAGCTAAAATTTGACTTAAGTTCATCTGCATTGCCACAAAAATTATCTAAAATAACCAAAGTCTTATAAGTTTCGCAAAGGTTTGCTAAGTTAAGATTTTTATCAAAGTCCCCAACTTTTACTGATTTAAAGTTGAAGGTTTTTCCTTCACCTAGATTAACCCAAATGACTGAATCGAATTCTTCAGAAAGCTTATGTGCGACACCAAGTGCGACTTTACTTTTGCCAATACCACTTACACCATGAATTGCAGATACTTGATTGTCTCTAACTATGTCGATTATTGAATTTTCATCCTTTCTAACAATAAAGTCTGATGGTAAAGGAGGTAATTCATTATGCATTGAAATTGCTGAATATATTTGACTTGCCGTGGGAAGGTAGTCTATCAACGATAAAACTAGCTTTTGATTTCCGATATTATCAAAAATGATTTCGGCTATTTGTTCGGAATCAATAACATCTACATCTTGTTCTATACCAATGTGGCGGATAACTTTGTTTACATTGTCTAACCTACCACCTTTGGCTTCTTGGTTAGCAAATAAAATTATTTTTGAACATTGGGGGCTATTGTTTAATGTTGAATTAATATCTTTTATGGGCTTAGTATTACCTAATTTAAGTTCAATCAATTTATCAAACTTACGACTGAAAACATCAAAATAGTCACCGTCTGTACCGCACTGTCCTACGACTTCAAAGTTATTTGTAGAGAAATCTACAGTCCTGCTAATTGGTTTAGCATACAAATTGCTACCTTTATGAATGGATTGCTCACCTACAAGTATGTCAAAAATAGGTTTACACAAGTACTCAAACTCTGCCCCATTCAATGGAATGAGGTCGTCCACTACTTTTTTGATAAAAACTCTTTTTAATATGTCCATATTGACCTTCAATTTCCGTGGAATTTTGTTTTGATGGCGACAAAGCCAATACGTTTATTATGCCACATGATTCTATAATCCCACTGTTAACGAGTCTTGTAAACATTGAACTTGAATCGCTATTTTTTGGGAAAAGTAGGTCAAAGTCCCACAATGGCTAATCACCCTAACTTGTTTTGGGGCAGAAACGAGTTATACCGTAATAGCTTCTTTTAACACTCAGCTGTACTTCGGCAAAAAGCGATAACCGGTCGGTCAGGTGAGTCGTCATTAACTTAGTCAGAATAAGAGGAAACTTTCCTCTTTTTTACATGTTTATATATGCCACAGAAAGCATGATATTTATAACTAGTAATAACTTACACTATTTGTTATTAATATACGTTCATAAAATAAGGATGTTTTCGCGCTAAAATAGGAAAAGTGTCCTCTGATAAAGTTGTTATACATTTAGAAGGAGGTGTAGTGATCCGTGCTCTTAAAATTTTAATCTTTGGACTATTTAGTGGACCAATTCTAGCCGAATTAATCGGTTTCATATCCCCTTTTGTCATGTTACGAAATGAAGAATTAGGTTATCAATTCCAAGATTCAGCTTATTACATCGGAGCATTTTCAAGTGTGTTTTTTTCAGTAGCATTGCTGTTCGCTGCTTTTAACACGTCAAAGATTTCCTATAAAATTGGGAGCTCTGTTATAGCTTTACTTTACATAATTTCCTCGTGTTATGTTTTTCTCGACAGTGAGAGCCGAATGGAAACGATAATCTATGACTTAAATTATTTGTGCAGTGTGGCTAGTTTAACTTTAGGGGCCTTTATCGCCTTACACTGTTTTAAAAATACAACTCACTCTGTATATAAACATGCATAACAACTCAATAAACTCGCTCACTGGGACGCATACACGCAGGGCGGCTTCGCTATTATGCCCTACGTGCCTGCCCGTTATTGAAAAGTTATACGCTAGGAGTTTAAATGGAACTTAATCAGGTTACTTTACCAGTAAAAGATATGGATGTTGCTGCTAACTTTTATCTAAAACTCGGCTTCACTCAAATTGTCGATACGCCCCATTACGCAAGGTTTTCTTGCCCAGATGGGAATTCTACTTTTTCCTTATCACTCGAATCCAGTGAATTTGAAAACAGTTCTGTGATTTACTTCGAGCATGAAAAACTTGATGAACTGTGTGCTGAGTTGACTAAAAAAGGTTTTCAGTTTGAACAACAGCCGACAGAGCAACGGTACTTGTGGAAAGAAGCAATACTTAAAGATCCGTCTGGTAATAAAATCAAACTTTACTGGGCAGGTGAAAACCGCTTAAATCCTCCTTGGAAAGTTGAGAAACGCGTATAACAAGTGACTAAGGTTATGAGCGTCCGCTCATGGCACTTTTGCGACACCCGCATATTATTACATTTAGCTTTACCAAAGATAATAGAAAACTTAGTAAGAGTAATATTTTAGGTAATTTGTTAAAACTATATAAAGCAGAAAAATGAGCGTGACAACAGCAGAAGTATTCGTGATTAGCACATTTTAAGATTGTTATGTGTAATGGAGTATACAGAGTATGAATATCGGAATATACATATACGATGATGCAGAAGTTCTTGATTTCTCTGGACCATTTGAAGTTTTAAGCACTGCAAATCGTTTAGGCAATAAAAATTGGAATGTATTTTTAGTTTCTGAAAAACCTGATGTTGTACAAGCTCGTGGTGGTTTTCCAGTGCACGGACATTTCTCATTTGAGACTCATCCGAATATTGATGTGCTTATAGTTGTTGGAGGTATACATACAGAGGAAGTTAAAAAGCCTGCTGTAATATCTTGGATTTCGAATGTTGCTAGTACATCAAAAAGAGTCGCATCTGTCTGTACAGGAGCGTTCATTTTAGCTGAAGCTAATTTACTAAATGGTTTAACAGTTACAACGCATTGGGAAGATATAGCCGATCTCAGTGCTATCTACCCGAAATTAAATGTTGTGAGTGATCATCGTTGGGTCTCTCAAGGTAAATATATAACTTCTGGTGGCATATCAGCTGGAATTGATATGAGTTTACACTTAGTGTCAGAACTATCGACCTTAAATTTAGCTGAGCAAACAGCTAAGCAAATGGAGTATCACTGGCAAAAATGCACATAACAACAGGCTAAGTCGTCGTAGTCAGCTATGGCACTTACCTGCCCATAATAGTCATATCACTCCCACCGGCACTCGCGCATATTCACTTTGTCGCTTTTAAACAGTACGCCTTCTGATAGTAGCTTTTCGCGCTGTTCTTGGTATTTTTCGCTACCTGCAGGGAATGATATTTTACCTTGGCTATTCACGACCCTGTGCCAAGGTATAACCGAATCGTTTGGCATCACTTTTAATAAGCGCCCGACCAACCGTGAATTTTGCGGGTAGCCCGCAAGTGCTGCAACTTGCCCGTAACTTGCTACTTTTCCTACTGGTATGCCTGCGATAACAGTATAAATAAGTGTTTCTTTATCAATATCCATTGTTGTTAGAATATTCCTCACTAAGAGTTTTAAATTGCTCCCAGATAGTACGCGCTACAGGGCCGTGGTGCATTGCATGCTGCCTAAAGGCTCTAATTTGCGCGCTAAATTTATGCTCTCGGTCAGTGATGTGTATTTCTTGAAGTAAGCCTGCTTTTATTTCAGGGTCGCAGTGCTCTAGGCTCATCATTGCCCAACCCGCGCCTGAGAGTAAAAACGATTTTAGGGTCGATACATCATCAATTTTCATCATGGCGGAGCCTTTTGAGTACGATAGCCTGTCGCTGTCGATACTCAAGTCACTTTCAAACATGGCTAAACACGGATACGTTTGCAGTTCGCTATAGGTGAGCTTTTGAGGAAGTACGCCTTTAGCGCTCACAATGCCAATATCGAGCCTGCCTATAGGTACGCTTTCTAAATCGCCTGTCGCATGAAATAAATCAAACCACGGGCCAATGCCTAATTCGGCTTGCCCACTGTTTACTTGCTCTAATGAAATAAAGCGCTTCCCGCTTGTTAAGCTAAATTCGGTGCTGGTAAACAACCTAAAAGTATTACTTATGATCTCGTTGTAACTCTGCATATGACAAAGTTGTTCGTAACAAACTCTAAATTGGGGTTCATTACCTAATGCTAATTCTTTAGCGAGCTGTGCTAGCTCGTCGTTGGCATGCAGTAGTTGCTGCGCTTCGCGGTGAAAAACACGCCCTTTTTCAGTAAGCTGTAATCGGTACTTACTTCTGTCTAGTAACTCAAATCCTATTTTGGCTTCTAAGTTTTTAATGGCGAGTGTAAGCGCTGGCTGCGTTTTATGTAGCTTTAGTGCTGCTCCGCTTAAGCTTGCGCTTTGCACTATGGCATCTAAAATTATTAATTGATTCAGCTTCATATACCGCTCTGCAACATCATAAATAAAACTTATTGAGTTTCTAAAATTTAATGATTTTTATTTTATATGTTTGCAGCGTATGCTGCACTTAATTATTTTGCCATCATTGCAACGGAGAAGACATGAAACTCTTTCGTCTATGTTTATTAACAACGACCTTACTTAGCTTAATAGCCTGTTCTGAGCCAGAACAACAAGTTAAAGAAGAGCCTATTCGCCCTGTTAAATTATTCAACATAGGTCATGATACGCAAATTAACATTCGTAGTTTTCCTGCTGAAGTTGTTGCAAACCAAGGCTCGTACCTTGCTTTTAGGGTAAACGGCGAACTTGTTAAGTTTCCTGTGCTTGCTGGTGAACACGTTGAAAAAGGTGATTTATTAGCAAAACTGGATCCAGAAGATTTTCAATTACAGTTTGACGAACGTAAAGCGCGCTTTGAATTGGCAAAATCACAACTTGGCCGTATTGAGCAATTGTTTGAGAAAAAAATCACCAGCCAATCAGAATTAGATCAAGCCACTGCTAATATGCAAATTGCTGAATCTGCATTTAGAATTGCACAAACGAACCTTGAATACAGTGAACTACGCGCACCATTTTCAGGCACGGTCGCAAAGGTATTTGTTAAAAACTTTGAAAATATTCAAGCAAAGCAAAATATATTACGCTTAGAAACACGCGATTTAATGGACGTAGAAATTCAGGTTCCTGAAAAAATAATCGCTCGCCTTAAAAAAGGCACCGATTACCACCCTACTGTAAAGTTTGATGGCTTTGACGATAAAGAATACACACTTGATATTAAAGAGTGGGACACCCAAGCAGATCCTGCAACACTTACCTATAAAGTTGTGTTTTCGCTACCAGTACCTGAGGACTTTAATTTACTAGCGGGTATGACGGGTAGCGTGCTTATTGATTTAAGTAAAGTAACACGCTCGCAAGTTGCTTATACAATATTACCTATCGAGTCGGTGTTTTCTGAGCCGCAAGAATCAATTGAAGATAACGCCTACGTATGGCTTTTTGATTCAAAAACTAGCCAAGTGCATAAACAAGCTGTAAAGGTTGGCCAGTTGCACCGCGATGGTATTGAAGTATTAAGCGGTATTGAAGAGGGCCAAATTGTGGTTTCAGCCGGTGTGCATTCACTAAAAGAAGGCATGAAAGTAAGAGCATGGAATAAAGAGCGAGGCTTATAATTATGAGCTTTGCACAACTCTCCATAGAGAAAAAAGTAATCAGTTGGATGTTTACCCTGCTGCTATTAATTGGCGGTAGTGTGTCGTACTTTGATTTAGGGCAATTAGAAGACCCTGAGTTTACGCTTAAAAAAGCCATGGTTATTACCATGTACCCTGGCGCTTCGCCGCAGCAAGTTGAAGAAGAAGTCACTTTTCCGATTGAAAACGCGATTCAGCAATTGCCTTATGTTGATTACGTTACGTCTATTTCATCTAACGGTAAATCACAAATTTCTGTAGAAATGAAAAGCAATTATCGTAAAGAGCAGCTTCGCCAAATTTGGGATGAAATGCGTCGTAAAATTAACGACCTTTCTCCGTCATTACCTAGTGGTGTTTACCCAAGCACTATTTTGGACGACTTTGCCGATGTTTACGGTGTTATGTATTCGGTAACCGGCGATGGTTATTCGTATGATGAGCTTAAAGATTACATCGATTTTTTAAAGCGCGAACTGGTATTGGTTAAAGGTGTTAGTAAAGTAACCGTTGCGGGCCAACAACAAGCGCAAGTAATGGTTGAAGTTTCTACGCGTAAACTCGCTCAATTAGGTATTGCGCCAAGCCATATATTCCAGTTATTGCAATCGCAAAATACGGTATCTAACGCGGGTAAAATTCGCGTGGGCGATGAATCAATTCGCTTACATCCTACTGGTGAATTTAAAGATGTAAAAGAGCTCGAAACCTTATTAATTTCAAAATCAGGTGCCAATGAGCTTATTTACTTAGGCGATGTAGCAAAGGTTTACAGAGAGTACGCAGAAGTACCAAATAACATTATTCGTTATAACTCTCAGCAAGCTTTACTTATTGGCGTGTCGTTTATGTCGGGTGTTAACGTGGTTGATGTGGGTAAAAACATAGACGAGCATTTAGCATCACTTGAATATCAACGCCCTCATGGTATTCACATAAATTCGGTATACAACCAACCACAAGAGGTTCAAAAATCGGTTGATGGTTTTATTATCAGCTTACTTGAAGCCATTGCGATTGTTATTGTTGTACTGCTGTTATTTATGGGTTTAAAAAGCGGCATTTTAATTGGTGGTATTTTACTGCTTACCGTACTGGGTACGTTTATATTTATGAAGTTGTTTGCCATCGACTTGCAACGTATATCGCTTGGGGCACTTATTATTGCTCTAGGGATGCTGGTTGATAACGCAATAGTCGTCACCGAAGGCATACTTATAAACCTTAAACGTGGCCAAACAAAACTCAAAGCGGCTGTTAATATTGTTGAGCAAACAAAATGGCCTTTATTAGGTGCAACAGTAATTGCAGTCACTGCCTTTGCGCCAATTGGTTTAAGCTCTGATGCCAGTGGTGAATTTGCCGGTAGCTTGTTTTGGGTGTTGTTTATTTCGCTTTTATTAAGCTGGATAACAGCCATTACGCTAACGCCATTTTTTGCCAATTTAATGTTTAAAGAAAACGAATTTAAAAACGAAGAAGGCCAAGAAGATGAAGACCCATACAAAGGCTTTATTTTTAATGGTTACAAAGCGATTTTAGATTTAGCGCTGCACTTTAGAAAAACCACGCTTATATTAATGGTTGTTTTACTGTGTACTGCGGTTATTGGTTTTGGCTCTGTAAAACAGTCGTTTTTTCCTGCCTCTAATACACCTATGTTTTATGTAGATTACTGGCAAGAGCAAGGCTCTGATATTCGCTCAACCCTAGAGGGCGTTAAAAAGCTCGAAGAGTTTTTACAAAAAGAAGACCTTGTTGAAGAAGTAACAAGTACTACAGGCCAAGGTGCACCGCGCTTTATGCTTACCTACGCGCCAGAAAAATCATACCCCGCGTACGGCCAATTAATTATTCGTGTTGCCGACAGAGAAGCCGTAGCAACTGTAATGCAGACAGTGCGTGATTACTCAAGCAATCATGCACTCTCTGCACAGCTTAAAATTAAACCGATGGAAATTGGCCCCTCTACTGATGCAAAAATAGAAGCACGTTTTTCAGGCCCTGACCCTGTTGTTTTAAGACAACTCGCTGCTACAGCCGAAGAATTGATTGGTAGCGACGATGGTGCATACAATATTCGTGATGACTGGCGCGCACGTACCAAAATGATTCGCCCGCAATTTAACGAGCAAAAAGCACGTCGATTAGGTATTAGTAAATCAGACTTAGACAATGTATTACTAACGAGCTTATCGGGTAAACAAGTGGGCGTATATCGCGATGGTACGCAATTGCTGCCCATTATTGCCCGCTCTCCTGCTAACGAGCGCTTAAACGTAGAAAGCGTACACGACCTTCAAATATACAGCCCAGTATTGGGTGTATTTGTACCAGTGACTCAGGTTGTAGACGAATTTGATGTGCAGTGGGAAGACAGCCTAATAATGCGCCGCGATCGCAAACGTACTATTACAGTAATGGCCGATCACAATGTATTAGGAGACGAAACGCCCGCTAAATTATTTGCGCGTATTCGCGGTCCGATAGAGAACATGGAACTACCGCGTGGTTACCAACTAGAATGGGGCGGCGAGTTTGAGTCATCAAGCAAGGCGCAAAAAGCAATATTTGGCTCATTACCGCTGGGTTATTTAGCTATGTTTGCAGTCACGGTATTACTTTTTAACTCACTTAAACAGCCACTTGTTATTTGGGCAACTGTGCCGTTGGCTATTATTGGTGTAAGCGCGGGCTTGTTAGCGATGAATGCTCCGTTTAGCTTTATGGGGCTACTTGGTTTGTTAAGCTTAAGCGGTATGCTAATTAAAAACGGTATTGTATTAGTTGATCAAATAAATCTTGAATTAAGGGAAGGTAAATCGCCCTATGAGGCCGTGTTTGACTCTGGTGTGAGCCGTGTACGACCGGTTGCAATGGCAGCTATAACTACTATTTTGGGTATGATCCCGCTGCTATTTGACGTGTTTTTTCAGTCAATGGCGGTAACAATTATGTTTGGTTTGGGCTTTGCTACAATTTTGACTTTAATTGTAGTGCCGGTACTGTACACGGTTATATTTAGAATTGATTACGAGCCACGTAAGTAGTTAAACATATAATCGGTTAACATTAAAAATGCCACTGGCTCAAGGTCAGTGGCATTTTTATTTAATACCAATGAAAAAAGAAAGGCTACATATTTAGTTGTTAAGAAACTAACCGCAACACTTCTTATATTTTTTGCCGCTACCACATACACAAGGTGCGTTACGCTCTGGTACTTTATCAAATACTTGTGGTGTTGACTTGCTAAGCGCAAAGTCTAGTTCGCGAATATCTTCTGGTACGTCTGCTTTAACTTCAATTGAAGCAAACAGCGAATGCTCTTCTAGTATTGCTTCTATTTCTGATTGTCGTTCAGCTGAGTTTACAATTAGCGTTAACGGGTGCAACTCTGTGCCTACCTTTGCAGTACGATTTGGCGCAAATCCATTACTGTTATTTTTACCCATTATGTCGGGCTTACCCATAAAGAAAAATTTTGACATGTTACTTCTATAACCTTTCTACATTATTAAGACGGCGCATCTTAACAGCTTACCCTTCATATAACTAAGTGTACTTGTAAATAGCTTAACAACACGTCTATAAAGCAATTTTAACTTAAAAATTTAAATGGCCTGCAAAATAGGCTAACCACTATTATATACATTTACTATAAACTGATTAAATAAATGCGATTATTATCAATATTTAAATACTCTGTACACTTAGCTTCGTTATCTAAGCACTTACCAATTAAGCGATAGGTATGCTAACTAGGGCGATAGAAATTGCCTTTAACTTTTTAGCCTCACTTATACAGAGGCAATTTATTTAAGTAGAGAAAGTCATGTTTAAAAATTTTGGATGGATAGTAGAAGCTAAACTTAATGCTGGTGAACTTGAAAACTTTAAAGCGGTGATGAATTCACAAGTTAATCGCGCACTTAATGAAGTTGGCACTAAAAATTATCAATATTATATGTCTGATGCTGGCGATGTTTTAGTTTACGAACGCTTTGCTGATGCAGACTCTTCACACGAACATATTGAAAATTGGGACGATCATTCAGCACGTTGGATGGCGGCTGCTGCACCAACACGCATGGTGCATTTAGGCGAATTACCTGAAGATGTTCGTGAGCGTCATGCGGCTTTAAGCCCTCTTTGGCTAAAACCATTTGGTGGCTTTTCTCGCGAAGAAGAACAAACGAGTCAAATTAACAAAAACGGTGATACGACATTTGATAATTTTGGCTGGATTGTTGAAGCCAAGCTAAACCCTGGCCAGTTAGATGCCTTTCGTGAAGTAATGAATTCACAAGTAGAACGTGCAAAAACAGAGCCTGGTACACTAAATTACCAATATTACATGTCTGACGATGGCGATATTATGGTTTATGAGCGCTTTAGAGATTTAGAAGCCTCGCACATACACATCCAAAACTGGGATGATCATGCAGAGCGCTGGATTGCTGCAGCAACACCAACACGTATGGTTCATTTGGGTGATTTACCTAAAGAACTAACCGATAAACATGCTGCACTGTCACCACTTCTATTAAAGCCTCTAGGTGGTTTTGTAAAGTAAATATGGATAAATACTAAATTCGTAATATAGTTAAATGCCACTGACTAGACTCAGTGGCGTTTTAGTATCTAACTCAATATTATGGAAAAGCATTGGAAAACTTTAAAATTGCAGTACTAATAGCAAGCAGTCTTTTTATACTTTTTGGTTATTTACGCTTTATAACTGACGATAATGGTAACGTGAACTTAAACAACTACCGATTTACAGGTGGTTTACTGCTGATTATACCAACCCGCAATAATACTTAATCATTTTGCGGGGCTAAACGTGTCGCTACCTGTGTTAAAAAATTCTCATTTAGAACAACTAAATAGCGAATTTTTTGCCTAGCTATCAACACGTTTTTCCATCCTCAAAATAGATTACTTAATTAAGCGAATTGGTATTATTTCCGGTATGATTGATGGTACACGCGATATAGCTAAACGCCTGCGCTCTAAAAACGCATTATCGGCGATTGCAATTTATTTAGGTATACTCTTATTTTATATTGGCTTTAGCATTCAATAGCTAAACATTAAGCGCTAATTTGGGCTTTATACAAGCAGCATTTTATAAGTGAATCCCCTGTGACCTTTAAACAACTATTCAACAGCGCCTTATTACTTTTAGTAACAGCACCTCCACTGGTTTTACTTGCATGGGATGAACAAGCCGATCCCGCTTTTATCCCCAACGGTATATACGACACTTTAACATTTACGTTATTTCCAATAATGACGATCGTGTTATCGGTTGCTTTATTTAGGCACCTATATAAAAAATATAATAATAACTTTGAATTTAAACATACGGTTAAAGATTATATTGTTGAACATGGGAAGTTCCGCTCAGTATTTATACCAATTGGTTTACCTATTTTAATTTACTTATGGTTGTGGACGTCAGTATGTATTTCAGTAAAGTTACTGGCTAATAAATACGGCGATAATATATGGCAGCAAGAATATCAGTTACTCGAAGTAGGTACTTGCCCAACTGATTATGAATACAGTTGCGCAAAACTGACTGTACTGGATTTAAAAAGCTATAAAAAGCACACTTTTAGATGGTATTTAGATAAAGGTAGATTGGTGGGTTTGCAAAATAACAACGTAAACTTAGTGGGCGTTAAAAGCCCACTTGGTAAAATAGTACAAGAAATACAGTGGTAGTAGAATACCACTTAGCTGCACATTATTTTTTTAGACTGAGAATACGGTCCGAGCTTGGTTTTGAGTCTGATTTAGCATTAGACGACTTGTTCTCTTTAATGCTTTTTGGCTTACCCACATACGTTGTAGAACGCTTTTGGTAAGGAGTATTACTGCGCTCATTTTTGCGCTCTGTGTTAGCGTTGCTGCGCTCAGAGTTACGATTTGTATTTCGCTCAGTACTACGCTCATTATTTCGATCACCATTATTAAAGCGTCGTGGGTTTTCGCCCTGAAAATCACGTTTTTTAGGTGCTAAAGGTGCATTATTTTCTGATTGCTTATTAGTATCAAGCGAGTGCTCTTGGGTTTTACCAGAATCAGAAATCGAATCGTTTATTTGCGCCATTTCAATATCTGACAAGTGACGCCATTGCCCTACTTTCAAACCTTTAAGTGTTACGTTCATTATGCGCGTACGTTTTAAGGTTACAACTTCGTAGCCTAAGTATTCACACATGCGGCGTATTTGACGGTTTAAGCCTTGGGTAAGTACTATTTTAAATTCTTTGGGGCCACTTTGCGTTACTTTACATTCTTTAGTAACGGTATCTAAAATAGGCACACCATTCGCCATTTTTGTAACAAACTGACGATTAAGCGGTTTATCTACCGTAACAACGTATTCTTTTTCGTGATTATTGCCCGCACGTAAAATTTTATTAACGATATCGCCTTCGTTAGTTAAAAATATAAGCCCTTCAGACGGTCTATCTAAGCGCCCTATTGGGAATATACGCGTAGGATAATTTACCGCGCGAATAATATTACTTTGAATTTTACTTTCGGTAGTACACGTTATGCCAACGGGTTTATTGTAGGCAATGTAAACGCGCTTTGGCGTGGCTTTAAGCGGCTTACCATCAATTAATACAACATCGGTAGCGGCTACTTTTACGCCCATTTCTGGTGAGTAGCCATTAACGCTGACACGACCTTGCTCAATATATTTATCGGCTTCGCGGCGTGAACAAAATCCTGTTTCACTAATAAATTTATTTAAACGTTTTAATTCGGTCATGGCACTTATAGCGTAGTAATTTTTAAGGCGAGTAGTGTAAACCACCCACACTATTTTTTCGCCCCTAATTTACTATTTATAGGCGTTTAAGCACTAATTTTTACTTTAGTTAATTTACGCCATACACATTCAAGCGGACCTTGATTAAAATAGCGGCTGTATAAAAAGGTAAATATGAGCTGCAGCGCAACTAATGCCGTTGCAACTAACCAATAGTCAATACGATCAAAACTGAGCACCCAGTGGGTAAATAGCACTTTATATAACAACAGTTGTATGAGTGTTTGGCTAATATATAAAGTAAATGCTAAGCGCCCTGCTTGTTGAATAAGCATGCCGACGTGTGCTCTGTTATTGCAAAATTTAACAATTAAATGAATATACAGCGTAGCCATACCTAGGGCCGCAAACATATTTACAAATTCTTGCACCCCATATCCTAAGCTGCCATTAAGCTGTGATGCATAAAGCCTGATTCCACAAAAAACAAGGGTCATTGCACCGCAAACTATTAATTGCTGAGTCGTTAAGCCTTTACTAAAAACGCCTTGTTTATATAAATAAATGCCAATAAGCATAAGGCCCACGCACATCCACATTGTCATTATTGGCACCATAACAAGCATCAATGTGTTCATGGCGAGGTTACTAATAAAGTAATCAATATAGTGTGGGTTATATAAATCTATAAACTGTGCTGAATCACGGTAAATCACTTCATCGGGTACGCTAGATACAATAAGCACAGTAGCTACACCCGATAACAAAATAAACTCAAGTCCTCTTTTTAAAAGAACAGTGCTATCACTCTCTAAATATTTAATAACAAACCAGCCAGATACACCGTAAACAAATAAAATATCACCTGCCCAAAGTAAAAAACCATGCGCTAAACCAAAGAGGATTAACCAATAGAGCCTGCTTTTTAACTGCAATTCAGACTTATAACGTTGCCACTGAATGTAAAGCCCAGCACCAAAAAGCAAACTAAACAGTGTTCTAAAACGCCCGTCTACAAACAAACTGCTAAAGGTGTGAATAATTGAGTCGCTAACAGGAGGATTAGTTAAGGAGGTATACCCGTATTCAAAAAGGCCGAAGGCGTAAGCATTCATGTAAACTAGGCCAAGTACGGCAACGCCGCGAATAAAGTCCATATTATAATTGCGCATTAAAGCTATTATCCGTTAAATATTATTCTTATAACTGTCAGCCCAATCGACTGACTGCTGGTAAAGTGGAGGAAGTATAGCACTGTCTATATTTAGCAAAAGTACAGCTTGTTCAAGTGCCCACCAGCTTCCTGTTTCGTATGCTTTAACAACGTTTAAAATATAATAAAGTGTGTTTTTATCCCCTAATAATGCCGTTTTTATTTCATCAGGGAAAGGTAGCTTTTCAACAAGCAAGCTCATTGGTTGATCAAGGATTGCATCCAGCAGTGAAAATAACCCAGTTAAAAATGCTTCGCCTGACTGGCTTTTATTAACATTTTTTGCTAACAACTCACAAAAACGAGCACGTACAACACACACTTGCATTAGCTCTGCAGGCTTTTTACCCGCTGTATGAGCAGTAACAATAAGGCTCACAAACTTTTTAAGGCGTTCATGGCCTAAATACACAAGCGCTTGCTTTAATGACGATATTTGGCTTTGTATAGGAAAAACACCGCTGTTAATTAAACGCAGTAATTTATATGCAAGTGCAGCATCAAGCTCAAACAGTCCAGATATAGCTTTTATATCTGGACTGTTTTTCATTATTTCGGCGTAAATAGCGACGACTAAACCATAATTATAATCAATGTCATTTTGTTTGATCATGGTAGGTTTTGCAAAAAAATAGCCTTGAAAATAATCAAACCCCATATCAAAGGCGAGCTTATAGTCTTCTTGTGTTTCTATTTTTTCGGCTAGTATTTTTATTTGTTTATGAGCTTGTAACTTATTAATTATGGGCTGTATTTCGCTAAGAGGTGTAATTGCAATATCAAATTTAATGAGCTTCACAAGCTTTAAAAAACGATCCCACTGTGGTTTATATACAAAGTCATCGAGTGCGAGTTTGTAGTTACTATGAAATAAACCTCGGCATAGTTCATAGTTATCGTCGGTGGGTTCTATGGTTTCGAGTAACTCAATCACAACGTCTTGGCATGGTAGGAAAGCACATAAATCGAGTTTTAATGATTCTGGTCCTATATTAATAAGCGCTTTTTTGCCTGATGTAATATGGCGTGTACCTAAATTTAATTGATTTTCCATAATAAGCCTTGCTGTTGCTTGGCCTTCTGCAATATCTGGAAAATAATTTTTTGGACTATCACGAAAAAGTAGCTCATAGGCTACTACTTTTTTACTTCGATTGAATATTGCTTGCCTTGCAACAAATACAGACACATTACCTACTTCTTAGTTTTTATATAATACTAAGTAATTAAACCCTAAGCAGGTACATTTGTCACTAAACTTTAAAGTACAGCAACGATTTACCGGTATAAGGTTGTTATATAATCAGTTGCCACTTGTGGCCACGAAAAACGCATTTGCTCTGCGCTGTGCTTAATTTTATGCCACTTTTTAGGATTCTGCTTTTTAATTAAGAGAGTTTCCTCTAAACAGCTAATTAAATTACTCGTTTGTGTTGCTAACGTGTCGCCATTAAAGCTAAAACCATTTTCATGGTGTTTAACTGTATCTTTTAATCCGCCAACACTGTGCACTAAACAGGGTTGCCCGGCACGCATTGCTAGCATTTGGCTAATCCCACAAGGCTCAAACGAGCTTGGCATTAAAAATAAGTCACCTAGCTGATACATTAAATCGCCAACACCTTGACCATAACCCTCCAAAAATAAAAGATTGGAATTACGCGCCATCGCTTTGGTAAATATGCTTTCGAGCTCTTTATCACCCGAGCCTAGAATAATAAGTCTGCCGTTATGTTCATTAATGACTTGGCACACTTTATCAATAGCTAAAGCCTCATTAACCTGCTGGCACAATAACAACACTTTTTGCTCTGTAAGTCGGCCAACGCTTGTGATTAATGGGCCATTATTAACCGTTGCTTTAAATTGCTGTAGTCGTTGGTGCGCAATATAGTAGCCGCTTTGTAACTGCTCGCTATTTGCCATCCAAGTAAATAAAGTGTTCTCTGCTTGGCTATAAAAATCAGCGAGAGTTGCTCCTTCAAGTGCATTGCTTGGATATTCGCAGCCATTTAAAATACCGACAAGCTTACCTTGGCTTGCTGCATTTTGCAGATCTTGCTCAAGCCCTTCGCCACCAAAAAAACCATGCTCGTAATTACTAGGTTCAAGAACCTCTTGGCTGTAGGTTGGTGATACAACATGTATTTTATCGCACAGATTTATTGCACTGCGCATAGGATTAAAGCAATGAGGGTAACGCGGGTCGCATAGTTGCTGGCCATTATAACTAAGTGACGGAAACCATGCCTCTAAGCTTGAGTCGTCGTGTTTAAAAGGTCTTATACCTTGCAGTGCAATATTATGCACTGTGTAGGCAATGGGTAAGGTATTAAGTGAGCTATAACGTGGCTCAAACTTAAGTAAAACTGCAACGCAGGCGCTGTGCCAATCATGTAAATGTAGCGCTGTAGGGCGCTTTAATACACCTTGTAATAATGCTTCGCAGACAGCTGCATTAAATAAAGCAAATTTTGTCGCATCAGTTGCAAAAGGCCTCCCCGGTGCATCATTACAATATACACTGCCTGATTCACTAAATAGCGGGTGGCTAATAACAATTTGGCTTACGTTATTTTGGGCTTGTTGTACTTTAAAAACTGTTAATACATGCGGTTGAGCATTAAATGCAACGGTTACTTCACCTATATAAATACGCTCAAGCGGCTCAAACCCGTAGTCAGGAATAACAACGTCAACCGTTATACCTTGCTTTGCGAGCGCCCTTGGGGCATCGCGTACTACATCTGCCACACCGCCTACTTTAGCGCCTGGTAACGCGTCATTTTCTGCTGCAACCATTAATACATGCATTAATTTACTACTTCCTTTAAACCTGTGTGGGCTTGCTCATAAATGAGCAAGCTTTGTTGTCGTGCTTAATATTTAACGTGTTTTACGCTAGCTTTTTATTCTCACGCGCTTGGCGCTCTAACTTTTTTGCAAGCTCAGTGAGCATATCACGAGTAACAAGAACGATGCCTTTCTTAGATACTCTAAAGCCGTTTTCTTCATCTGTTTTTTTGTCAAAACCTATTTCAAGGCCTGCAGGTATTTCACAGCTTCGGTCTATTATCGCACGCTTAATTTTACAGCCTCGGTTTATAACTGCACCGGGTAAAATTACCGACTGCTCAATGGTACAAAATGAGCGAACATGCACATTAGAAAACAAGAGTGACTTTCTAACCGCAGAGCCCGAAATAATACACCCACCCGACACGGTTGAGTCCAAGGCCATACCGCGTCTATCATCGTCATCAAAAATAAACTTAGCAGGTGGTAGCTGCTCTTGATATGTCCATATTGGCCACGTTGGGTCATATAAATCAAGTTGTGGTTCTGGCATTACCAGTTCCATATTAGCCTCCCAGAACGAATCTAGGGTACCTACATCACGCCAATAAGGTTGCCCTTCTTGATTTGGATCTCTAAATGGGAACGCAAATACATTATGCTCTTCTATAATTGCTGGAATAATATCGTGACCAAAATCTCGGCCAGAGCCTTCATTCTCAGAATCTTTTTTAAGTTGCTCAAACAAAAATTCAGTATTAAAAATGTAGTTTCCCATTGATGCTAAGCATGTACCTGGCTTGCCAGGTACGGAGCTAGGCATTGCTGGTTTTTCATCAAAACGACACACTCTGTTTTCTTCATCAACGGTCATTACACCAAATGTGTCTGCAGCTTCTTCAACAGGCACTTCAATACAACATACCGTCATATCTGCGCCCTTTTGCACATGTTCAGCCAATAAAGCGCCATAGTCCATGCGATACACATGATCTCCAGACAAAATCATCACATATTTAGGGAGTTCGTGGCGAATAATATCTATGTTTTGAAAAACAGCATCTGCGGTGCCACAGTACCAATCATCACCTTGGCGCTGAGATGCAGGTAGAATTTCAACCGACTCACCCAGCTCTTTTTTAAAGTGGCCCCACGCGCGATTTACGTGACGAATTAGTGAATGCGATTTATATTGTGTAGCAATACCAACACGTCTCACACCCGAGTTAATACAGTTTGATAGTGGAAAATCGATAATTCGATGTTTACCACCAAAGTAAACTGCTGGCTTTGCTCGCCAATCGGTTAGCTCATGCAGGCGAGAACCGCGTCCGCCTGCCAGTATTAACGCGTAAGTTTCTCTGGTTAGGCTACTTATGTAGCGATTTGCATAATTGGGCATAATACTCTCTCCATTTAGTCTAGGCTGTTAGTGGCATGGCTTTTAGTTGTCGTTAAGTCTGTTTCACTAATATTGAGGGGTTCTAAATGCCAAATATCTTCACTGTATTGGCTTATGGTTCTGTCACTTGAAAACATACCACTGGCTGCCGTATTTAAAATACTCATTTGTGTCCAGTAGGTTTGATCTGCGTAAGCTTTATCAACTTCTTTTTGAGCTGCTACATAACTTTCAAAATCGTGTGCAACAAGCCATGGATCGTGTGGGCTCTTAATTGCATTTGTTATATCGTCAAATAAGCATGGTTCAAACAAGTTAAAATGGCCGCTTTCGAGTAGTTGCATTACATTATTTAAATCGCTATTTTGCGCGATTAAATGCTCAGGATTGTAACGTGACTTAATATCATCAATTTGATGAGCTTGTGCCCCAAACAAAAAGAAGTTGTCTGCACCAACGGCGTCTCTAATTTCAATGTTTGCACCATCCAGCGTGCCGATCGTCAATGCACCATTCATCATAAACTTCATGTTGCCAGTACCAGACGCTTCTTTGCCTGCGGTAGATACTTGCTCTGACAAATCGGTTGCAGGACAAATAACTTCCATAGCGGTTACGTTGTAATTAGGTAAAAAGGCGACGCGTAAATACGGGGCTGCTAACGGATCTTTATTTATAACTTCTGCCACGTTATTAATAAGCTTAATAATTTTTTTAGCCATGTAATAACCCGGTGCTGCTTTACCACCTAATAAAACACAGCGAGGAACAAGCCCTTGGGTATCACCACGACGAATACGGTCATATAAATGAATCACATGAAGTATGTTTAATAGCTGACGTTTGTATTCGTGGATACGTTTTACTTGTACGTCAAACATCATCGATACGTCAAAATCAACATTGCAGCGCGCCTTAACTAAATCAACTAAACGCTGTTTGTTTTCGCGTTTAGCATTTTGCCATTGCTCATGAAATGCTTTGTCATCGTAAAAGCGACGTAGGTCACTAATTGTTGAAAAGTTTTTAACCCAGTCATGACCAATTTTTTCGCTGATTAATTTACTTAAAACGGGATTACAATGTGCAAGCCAACGTCTTGGTGTAACACCATTTGTTTTGTTATTAAACTTATCTGGCCACAGCGCGTAAAACTCTTTAAATAAACCCGCTTTTAACAGTTCGGTATGCAGTGCTGCTACGCCATTTACAGAGTAACTACCTACAATGGCTAAGTAAGCCATACGAATTTGCGGCTCATCGCCCTCTTCAATCAACGACAATGCACGCTGTTTATTAACATCACCCGGCCATTGCTGTGCAACTTGTGCTAAAAAGCGTGCGTTTATCTCGTAAACTATTTCTAAAATGCGTGGTAATAATTTTGAAAACAACGAGACAGACCACTTTTCAAGCGCTTCAGGAAGTAGCGTATGGTTTGTGTAGGCCATTGTTTTAGTAGTGATTTGCCAAGCATCGTTCCAATCAAGTTCGTAATCATCAATTAAAATACGCATCAGCTCTGCAACAGCAATACTTGGGTGTGTATCGTTTAACTGAAAAACATGAAAATCAGCAAAGTCGCTAAAGTTCTCGCCATGTTGGGAAACCCACTGATCAACTACGTCTTGAATACTCGCAGATGATAAAAAGTATTGTTGGCGCAATCTAAGTTCTTTACCATTTTCGCTGCTGTCGTTTGGATACAGCACCATGGTAATTTGTTCAGCTAGGTTTTTTTGTGCGACGGCTTCTGAGTAACTGCCTGCATTAAATTCGGTCAAATTAAATTCATCTGTCGCTTCTGATTTCCATAAGCGTAGCGTATTTACAATATTGTTTTTATAACCTGGAACAGGTACATCGTAAGGTACAGCTAATACATCTTGTGAACTCATCCATTGACGATGCTCTCGGCCGAATTTATCTGTGTAACTTTGCACGTAGCCGCCAAATTTCACACGTTTTGCATGTTCTGGCGCGCTTAGCTCCCATGGGTGCCCTTCGCGCAGCCAGTTATCTGGTTGCTCAATTTGGTTACCATCTTTAATTGATTGGTTAAACATGCCGTATTCGTAACGAAGGCCATAACCAATGACAGGTAACGCTAAACTAGCACAGCTATCTAAAAAACAAGCAGCTAGGCGGCCTAAACCACCGTTACCTAGGCCTGCGTCGTGCTCGGCATCTTCAAGCGTTTCTACTGTTGTGCAGTATTCTTGTAATGCAGCAGCAACTTGGTCGTCTAAATCTAGGTTTAGTATTGCATTACCCAGCGCACGTCCCATTAAAAATTCAAGAGAAAGGTAAGCCGTTTTGCGGCGTTTCTCTTGCTTAATTTGTTGATTAGTTTCTCTGCAGCGGGCAACAAGTCTGTCGCGAATAGTCAGCGCTAAAGCATGGTATAAATACAGTCTTGATTCGCCGACTTTATCGCGACCTAGGGTATAATAAAAATGCCGTGTTAAGTCATCTTTAAGCGTACTTTCATCTATAACAGGACCTTCTTGCCAGCCCTTTACTACACACACTTGTTCACTTTGTTTAGCCATGACTTACATCCTCTAAATTAGCACTAAAAACCCAACTACTTTGTGCTGAAATTTCAACCATCGCATCTTCATTACTACTCACAGATGCATTATTTACACTTGATAAAACCATTTGCCACGGCGCATTAATAGGCGAATGCGGCATTTGGCAAAAAACTGTTTTTTTACTGGCATTAAATACCATCAGTAATGCATGATTGTTTTGCTTATCAAGTAAGCTATACATTAAAAACTGTCTGGTATCTTCATGCCAATGAGCGTCGGTCATGGTTTTACCTTGTTCAGTAAACCACTTAACGGTAAAACGCTCGTCTATATCATCTAAAAATACACTGTGTTTGAACGCACTGTGCGCGCGTCTAATTTTTAAAGCATCGTCAATAAATCGTGTTAACGAATGATTAAGCTGAGAATCTTTCCAGGCAAGCCAGCTAGTGCGATTATTTTGGCAATAAGCATTGTTATTACCCCCTTGAGAGTGCGCCATTTCGCTGCCAGCGGCAATCATGGGAACACCTTTTGAGAATATCAAAGTAAGTAAAAAGTTTTTTTGTTGTTGCAAACGCAGTGCGTTTATTTTTGAGTCACTGGTAAAGCCTTCTACTCCACAGTTGAACGAGTGATTTGCACTGTGCCCATCTCTGTTTTGCTCACCATTAGCTTCGTTATGCTTTTCTTCATAACTCACTAAATCGGCAAGCGTGAAACCATCATGACTCGTTATAAAGTTAATGCTATTAAGTGGTCCACGTTGGCTGTGCTCAAAAATATCAAACGATCCATGCAAACGTTTTGCAACGTTGGCAATTATGCCCGTTTCACTTTGCCAAAAACGTCTAATTACATCGCGGTATTGATCGTTCCATTCTCGCCATGGCGGCGGAAATGCCCCAAGCTGATAGCCACCAGGACCTATATCCCAAGGTTCACTTATTAGCTTAACCTTATTAAGCACAGGGTCTTGGGCTACTGCTTGTAAAAAAGTATGTGCAGAGCTAAAGCCTGCTTTTGAGCGCCCTAAAATGGTCGCTAAATCAAACCTAAATCCATCAACTCCCATTACCTCAACCCAATAACGAAGGCTATCAAGTACAAGTTGCAGCGTTTTAGGGTGATCAATATTTATGGTATTTCCACAGCCGGTATCGTTTATATATACATTAGGCTGACCCTCTACTGTGCGGTAATACGCTAAGTTATCAAAGCCTCTTAGCGATAATATAGGGCCATCGGCCCCCGCCTCTGCGGTATGGTTATAAACAACATCTAAAATAACTTCTATGTCGGCAGCATGAAGCTCGCGCACCATTTGCTTAAACTCGTTTATATCGTCGTTTACTAAATAGTCTTTATGGGGGGTAAAAAAGTTAAGCGTGTTATAACCCCAGTAGTTTTGCAGCCCTTTTCCTGTTAAAAATTGCTCACTAATAAAAGAATGAACAGGTAAAAGCTCAACTGCTGTAATGCCAAAGCTTTGTAAATGCTCAATAAAGCTTGGGTGGCTTAACCCTAAAAACTTTCCTTGTAGAGGTTTAGGTATTTTAGGATGACGACACGTTGTGCCTTTAACATGGCACTCGTAAATAACCGTGTTTGACCAACGGTGGTTTGGCTTTTTATGCGCATACAACGTAGGGGGTGCTACTTTTGACTTAGGTATATCAATCGCATTATTTACGCTGCTTTTAGTGCCAATTGGCATTTGCCCATAATGGCGTTCGCTCCATGTAAACTCACCAAACAAGTCTTTTGCGTATGGGTCTATCAGTAGTTTATTTTCGTTAAATAGTTGACCATTTTTAGGGTTATATTCACCCTCAACTCTAAAGCCATAAAGTGCGCCGGCGCTTAATGGCGAAATATGAATACTCCAAATACCCCCTTCGTTAATATTCATCGCCATTTTTAGAATTTCTGAATGGCCACTTTTATCAAACAAACACACATAGGCTTGGCTTGCACCTGGCGCATAAAGCGCGAAGTTAACCCCATTATTAATAACACTAGAACCTAGCGGTTCTACATTACCGGGGGCTACATCAAATTGGTTACTCATCATCAACCTTTTGTAAGTAAATAGTTGTTAAGCCACCAATGGCAATTGAAATACTGTGTTTAAAGCCATGATTTGATTCATTTATAGCGTGAACTATCTGCGATGAATCTTTAGTTACCTCAACGCCAGAGCCAAAAAACTGAGTATCGTCTGTATTTAAAACAACTTTATAACGCCCTTTACTCGGTACGCCAATAACGTAGTTTTCATAGGACGCGGGGGTAAAATTAGCAATAACAACCACAAAGTCTTTTGCGTTTTTAGCATAGCGAACAAAGCTTAAAATGCTCTGCTGATTATTATTGTTATCTATCCAGGTAAAACCAGCCGCGCTCGAATCTAACTCATACAACGCGGGTTGGTTTTTATAAACGGTATTGAGCGCTTTTACGGTGTGCTTTATACCGTTATGGCTTTGGTGCTCAAGTAAATGCCAATCGATAGAATGATCGTGTCCCCACTCTTTTCGCTGTGCAATTTCACCGCCCATAAACAAGAGTTTTTTACCCGGGTGTGCCCACATAAATGCGTAGTAAGCGCGTAAATTTGCAAATTTCTGCCAATCATCGCCTGGCATTTTTTCAATTAACGATCCTTTACCGTGTACTACTTCATCGTGGCTTAATGGCAATATATAGTTTTCACTAAAAGCGTATACCATCGAAAAAGTCATTTCGTGATGATGATGCTGACGGTATAAAGGGTCGTGCTGCATGTAATGCAAACTATCGTTCATCCAACCCATATTCCACTTATAGCCAAAGCCTAAGCCGTTGTGCTCAACACTTTGGGTGACGCCCGGCCACGCTGTTGACTCCTCAGCCACCATCATAATGCCTGGGTTGTTTTTATAGCTGCGCATATTGACTTGCTTTAGGCACTCAATCGCACCTAAGTTTTCGCGCCCGCCGTAACAATTAGCAATCCACTCGCCTTCTTTTCGGCTGTAATCTAAATACAACATAGAAGCTACGGCATCTACACGCAGACCATCTAAACCAAATTGATGTAACCAATACATAGCATTTGAAATCAAAAAGCTTTTAACTTCAGGGCGGTCGTAGTTATAAATGTAGGTATTCCAATCAGGATGAAAACCTTGACGCTTATCGGCATGCTCATATAAATGAGTGCCATCGAATCGATGTAAGCCATGCGGATCGCTGGGAAAATGCCCAGGCACCCAATCAAGTAAAATACCTAAATTAGCTTTGTGGCATTGCTCTACAAAGTATTTAAAGCTGTTGTAATCGCCAAAACGGCTGGTAGGTGCAAATAAACCAACAGGCTGATACCCCCACGAACCATCAAACGGGTATTCACTTATTGGCATAAGTTGAAGGTGGGTAAAATTCATTTCAAGGGCGTAGCTAACCAGTTTGTCAGCAAGCTCTGTGTAACTTAAATAGCGGTTGTTTTCAGCGCGTTGCCATGAGCCTAAATGCACTTCATAAATACTAATTGGCGCATCAATATGATTACGCTTTTGTCGGTTTTGAAGTGCCTGAGCGCCGAGCGTTATAGGTTCTGGTTTATACTGCAGTACACTTGCAGTACCCGGGGCTTGTTGCATTTTAAATGCATAGGGGTCGGCTTTTTCGAGTACTTCTCCACTTTGAGCGGTAATTGCAAATTTGTAGCACATGTCGGCTTTAAGGCCTGGTACGAATAGCTCCCATACACCACTTGCAGGATGAAAACGCATAAAGTGGCGATTAGCTTGCCAAAAATTAAACTCACCAATAATAGAAATACTTGCTGCGTTGGGTGCCCATACACAAAAGCGCACACCCTCTACGTTTTGTTGAGTACTAAAATGTGCACCAAAATGAGAGTAAGCATGTTCAAGGCTGCCTTCGTTAAATAAATACATTGCCTCTGCATCAAGTGTGCTTTCAAAGCTGTATTCATCATAAAAGGTAACGCTGCTATTTGTGTACTTAGCAATGCATTGATAAGGCGCGGTGGGTAGTGCATCAACTTTAGCTATAAATAAGTCACTTTGTTGGTAGCGCTGCGCCTCAATGCTTTTATTATTTAATGTAACACTTACGTTTATTGCACAAGGTAAGTAAAGACGAATTTCAACTTCGGCATCTGTTTTATGTGCCCCTAAAAAGCTAAATGGGTCTGTAAATCGTCCTGTATTTAATGCATGTACTTGTGCATCATAGCTATTTTCATGTACTGAGCTGTCCTGTGCTGACGATTTTTTATTAATTGTACTGCTCATTTAACTTTTCCTTATTGAATCGATAGCAGCTAAAAGTGAGCCATTTTTAGTAAATATTTCTTCACTGGTATGCGTTAATACACGTCGCCAATTAGGATATTCTTTATCTGTCCCGGGGATATTAACCGGATATTTCTGCTCATCTAAATCATCTATTTGAATTGCAAATAGACGCGATTGAGAACCTGCCAAACACAATGCTAGTGCGTTATATACTTCGACTGAATTACTATGTAATAAAAGCTCGGTTGTATTGGTATGGCGATTAATAAACCGTAGTATCCTATGCTGCTCTTCTACTCGTTGTTGCTTTAATTGCTCGTATTCACTGCAAGTTATAAGCTTGTATTGTTGCTTAATATTTAAATCAGCATGCTGCCACCAACCTGTAAAAGGCGGTACATCATGATTGGCTATCATTAACAAACACTGTGCTGCTAGCTCATCTGTCGATAAAAACTCTCCACTGTGTTGTTTTTCAAAATAAAATAAACTGTTAGAAAATATACCGTTTGAAGCTAGAGCCTGCCTTACCTCTGGCGGCACAACGCCTAAATCTTCTCCAATAACAATACTCTGATTAATATGTGACTCAATTTTTAAAATGGCGAGTAAGTGCTCAAACGGGTAGTAAACATAACAGCCACCTTGTTCGCCATTATTTTCAAAGCACCACCATAAGCGCCTAATAGCCATTACGTGGTCAATTCTAAGCCCACCTACATTTTGCATGTTTGCGCGAATGAGCGAGCGATAAAATTGGTAGTGATTATTACTAAGACTATGAGGGTTTAGTGCTGGAAGCCCCCAATTTTGGCCAGCTTCGGCCCATGGATCAGGTGGAGCACCGACACTTGCACCTTGGCTAAACAGTGGCTTTTGATTTTTAAATTCAGCTCCATCACCCGCACAACCAACAGCTAAATCATTGATTAAGCCAATAGCCATACCTCGCTCTGCACAACTTTGTTGACACAGTGCCAATTGCGTATGCGCTTGCCACTGCAGGTAATAATCAAATGTTAAGTTATCTGATTCGAGGGTATTTAACGTAGTTGAATGAGTATTACAAAAATCAGTAAACGCTTGGCGACGCTCATCACTTGCCGTTAATTCAAACTGATTATAAAGCGCTTCAAATAACGCATACTTTATACGGCTTACATTTTCATAATCTATAAATTGATCATTACTTTTTATAAGTGTAATTACGTCGTCTTGTTGCATGAGGTCATGTAGAACTGCGTTATTTTGTGCGTCTTCGCTTAATACTATAGAAATATAAAGAGGGTTTAATAAAGCCCGACTACTAGGGCTATAAGGGCTTGCACGCTCTGGCATATCAGCGAATAACAAATGCAGTGGATTAAGTAATATGTAATCCATATTTTGCGAGCTGCATAATTTTGTAAGCGTTAGTAAATCGTCAAAGTCGCCAATACCTAAATGCGCTTTATTTTTTAATGTGTAAAGCTGAATAGATAACCCTGTGCGCTTTGTGTCCTCCACTTGATAAACTTGCTCAGGTACACACCAAAGTTGCGTAATTGCATGCTGTTCACCTACTTGAACACTAGCGTCATGATAGCCAATTGGCATAGTTTCTATGGGTAGTGCTAGCTCAATATAGCGAACGCCATGTAAGTAATATTCACCTGTAACTACCAAATTATAAAGGTTCTCAACCGCTATATTCATCCCAAGAGAAGGAACATTAATGTTGGCGGCTAAATACTGCTGACGTTCGTCTATACGAAGCTTTAAAGCGCATTTTTTTTGGTCAACCAAACTCACACTGGGTACTAAATCCAGCCAAAGCGATGCATCTAAATCATAAGTTAGTTGAGTTATTTCGGCTTCGTTATTTGTATCAACACCGCAACATTGCAAAGCACGTTTACGCGTGTCTTCGCTAAAAAACACCTGTTCACCTGTATACTTAGTGAATTCAAAGCCAATACCATGCAGGTAAAACAACTGCGAAAGAGCATCCATTGAATCGCCTTAATTAATGCGTTGAGTATTTACTATGCTGTTTTCTGTGCCAAATGTATTGCCAATATAACCATCAGCTTGGTGGTCGTTATCCCAAATGTCTCCATTTATTAAATAACGAAAGTGAAATTGTTGATCGATAGGTAAGCGTTGCTTAAATCTAAACACACCTTGTTTTTTATTAAGCTTCATTGGCACAGGTTGCCAATCATTGAATTCGCCTAATAAGCAAACTTCTTCTGCCTCTGGATGAGAAAATTCAAAGGTTACTTCAGCTTCATCTTTTGTTTTAAAAAAACGTTTATTCAACATAGCAGGCTCCAACTAAACCAAAAAGGGTACTTAATCTTTGCCACAGGCCATACAACTAAACAAAAAGGCGATGTGGATTCCATTCAAAATCATTAAACACGTTGTAAGTTAACCAAAACTTTATTTACGCATTATTACAGTGCAACAATTCATTTTTTCTGCACTTAAAAAGTGCGGTTAGTATATAAACAATCTTTTTTAAAAAGCTCAGTAGTACAGAGCAATATTTGAACCAACTAAGCGTACATCACATATTATTTATTTAATCGAATTTAAAGTTAAATAATCCAAAAGTATTGCCTAAATTTATAAAATTCTTTTGTTCTGTACTTTCATCAGCGATAATACACAGCATCTTAATACTCTGAAATATCATAATTTTCATGTTGAAAAAAAGCATTTTAATAACTATAGCCATCATTTTTTTAATAATAGCCACACTTGTTGGTTCTTCAATCTATACCCTTTATAGTAAAAAAGAAATCTCAGTTGATCCTAAATTAAAAGAAATCTCAGGTATTGAATTTGATAAACAAAAACGTCTATGGGCTATTAACGACGGAGGCAACGAACCCAAGCTTTACCGCCTTAACAAAGATGGTTCTATCGCCAAAGAAATTTTAGTTGAAAACGCTAAAAACATTGATTGGGAAGACATGACCCAAAACAAATTTGGGCACTTTTTTTTAGGGGATTTTGGTAATAACAAAAACGATCGTAGATGGCTGACTATTTATAAAATAGAAAACCCGATAGATATAAAAACAGATACGACCCAAGCCGAAATAATTAAGTTTACCTACCCCGAAATGGATGGAAGCCCAATAAAACCTAATAACCGTAATTTTGATTTAGAGGCATTTGTAGCACTAGGTCGTCATTTATATTTATTTACTAAAAACCGCACAGAACCTTTCGATGGTATTACTAAAGTGTATAAAGTGGGCGATCATGCAGCAAATTTTGATGCTGAGCTAATTGACTCTTTTAAAACGTGTACCACGCTTGAAAAACTATGCTGGATAACCTCTGCGGCGCTCAGCCCCGATCGTAAAAAATTAGTCTTACTTGATTCAACAAGTCTTTGGTTATTTGAAAACTTTGAAGGTGATAAGTTTTTCTCTGGTGATGTATCAAAAATAGATTTAGGGATTGTTACTCAAAAAGAAGCAGTCACCTTTTTTGATGACAACACGATTGTATTTACAGATGAAGAGTTTAAAGGCATAGGCGGTAATGCTTATTTTATAAAGCTTGATAAAGCCAAAAAAGAAGTTATAAGAAAAAAACCTATTTCAGAAAAAACACTTCCATAGCATCTAGTTAGCTAAGCTAAAGCATTAAAGCTTAGCTAACTTATGTGAAAGGTAATGAGTTAATTACTCTTTTCATTTGACGAATGAAGTGCTTTTTCTACATCAACACCTAAAATCAACACTCCAATATGACTATTATTATCATCTAAAACAGGAAAACTTAGCTGAACTTGAAAATGATGTGTTGATGCATCATATGTGACGCTATCAAAGTTAAAATCTTTTGACTGTTTAAATGTTTTAGTAAACTTATTTTCATCTCCTTGCCAGTAGTCACTGGTTAGCTTACTAATAGCGATGTTTTTTCCTTGGTTATCAGTCAATATTAGCTCAGTAACAACACCTTTGAATTGAGATTGCCATTTTTTAAATACTTTAGATAACGGTAAATTAAGCATAGCTAATCCATCAGGGTGCTTTACTTGTTTACTTTCTTTTATCCATAGCTGGTCTAGTCTTTTAATTTCAGATTCACTTAAGGGAGACTCATTACTTATTTGAACTTGTTCTACTAAACTAGGTAAGTTTAGTAAGGTTTTAGCACTACTGGACAATCTATCAAGTATTTGCTTTTCTTCACTTTTTGATAGTGAAAATGGAGCCTGCGCGCAAGTATTTATATTTTCATCAAACTGCTGCATAAATTTAGGGAAGCGTTTAATAAGTGAATGCGAAGCAAATAATCCCAAAGGTACATACCTAAAAAATTCTCTTTGATACTCATCTTCATTAATGCCTAGCTTTGAGGCTGCTAATTCAAAATCGTCTAAATCAAGTAGAATTCTATCAATCCGCTTATGGTGCATAACATTTACTATTTCTTCTAATGAATTTACTTCTACCTCAGCAATAATATTCTGAGTTTTAAACCAATTAGCCTGGTAACTCCCTCTTACTGCACCATAACGCATTTTATTTTTTGGTTTATTAATGCTCTCTGGATGAGTAAACCAGTACCAGCTTTCTAAAAAGATGGGGGATGATATGCGCCCATAGGCCTTCATTTCAGGCATTAAATGAGTAGTGAAATAACCATCTAAGCGGTCTAACTTTACTTCTCGACGTGCCCGTAACCATGGCAAGGTTTGTAGCTGAAAAGGGGCTCCCATTTCAAATAAAATACACTCAACTTGGTTGACTGCATTATCAGGTGCAGTGGTGGGTAAGTTTGTTCCAAACTGAAGAGGCTCAGTTAAACCCAATAAGAGGGTAAAAAAATATGCAGGCATAATCCATTACTAAATATTGTACAAATTAAAATGAGTATAGTCATGCATATTAAAAAAGCATAAATTCTCCTTACAAAATTTTGTATCTTATCAATGGCTTCAATATTTAAATCTATGCTCTACTGCTATTAGCTTATAAAAAGTACACTTAAATATTTAAATTAATGCATTTATATCTAGGGTCTGTTGACCTTTGAGGATTAAAATTCGTTCAAACTAGGCGCTATTTAATCGCGGCGCGAGATTTGTAACCTAGTGGGCTCGATAACTGCTCCTGCGTTGTTCTAATAGCTTACATCTATGTAGGCAACCAAGAGTAAATAGCGCCTAGGAAGAACCCTATGGGGAGTAACCACACTGCATAGGCTCTGCCTTGCCTGAATACTAAACAGGCTACTGAAAATTCAACCTTGAAAGATCAACAAACCCTAGCCTTTCTATTACTTACCTAAAGTATACCGAGTGTTCACTTAACGACTAAAACAAAAACTCACTGACTCTAGCGCTTAAATTTAGTTTCTAAAATAACAGAAGATGTTGTGCGCTCTACTCCATCCAGATTTCCTATATCGTCTAGTAAATGGCTAAGCTGCTCTAAATTTTGAGCCTGTACTACAGCAATTAAATCAAACTCACCACTTATGGCATAGAGCTGCGAAATTGCATCAATTTGCTTAAGCTCGATATTTGTTTTAGTTGTTAATTTTTGTCTTACTTTTATAGACACATGAGCTGATACCATTTTACTGAGGTAGTCGTCACCATAATCAACGCTATAGCCTTTAATTACGCCCGTTTCTTCTAGTTTCAGCATACGGCTTTGTACCGTTGAACGAGATAAGTCAAGCATGCGAGCAAGATCAGAAATACTCGCTCTAGCGTTTGTTTTTAGTACAGAAAGTAGCTTTTCATCTTGTGGAGTTATCATAATGGTTATTTTCTTCGTTATTTTGTCTTTTATTTTAATCATTTTTCACAAAATAGCACTGCAATTTTAATAGCTAACCTTCGATAATGACCTCTACAAGAAATAATAACGTGTTTGCTGAAGAATAAAGGCTATATTCTTCTTTGAGTTAGCAACTAATCTTTTATCTAAGCCCATTAAATTTAGGTGTAAAAATGCAAGTAACAAGAGACTTATTTAACGACGTAATGGTACCAAACTATAATCCATCAGCAATCATTCCAGTTCGTGGTGAAGGTTCACGCGTTTGGGATCAAAATGATAACGAGTTTATCGATTTTGCTGGTGGTATTGCCGTTAACTGTTTGGGTCACTGTCATCCTGCATTAGTTAAAGCTTTAAAAGAGCAAGGCGAAAAAATTTGGCATTTATCGAATGTTATGACTAATGAGCCAGCACTTCGTTTAGCTCAAAAAATGGTTGAAGCAACATTCGCTGATAAAGTTTACTTTGCAAACTCAGGCGCAGAAGCAAACGAAGCAGCCCTTAAGCTAGCGCGTCGTTATGCACTGGACGTATATGGCGCTGAAAAAACGCAAATTATTGCATTTAATAAAGGTTTTCATGGTCGCACATTCTTTACAGTAACTGTGGGCGGGCAAGCTGCTTATTCAGATGGCTTTGGTCCTAAACCTGCTGACATAGTACATTGTGATTTTAACGATATAGCAGCATTTGAAGCGCTAATCAGCGATAAAACATGTGCTGTTATGATGGAACCATTACAAGGTGAAGGCGGTATTATTTCACCAACAGATGAATTTGCTAAAAAAGTACGTGAACTTTGTACTAAACATAACGCGTTACTTATTTTTGATGAAGTACAAACAGGTGTTGGTCGCACAGGCGATTTATACGCTTATGAAGGTTTAGGGGTTGTTCCTGACATTTTAACAACGGCAAAAGCATTGGGTGGTGGCTTTCCAATTGGCGCTATGATCACTCGTACACCAATTGCTGAGCATTTAAAAATTGGTACTCACGGTTCTACTTATGGCGGAAACGCACTTGCTTGTGCAGTAGCCGAAGCGGCATTTGATACAGTAAATACACCTGACGTACTAAACGGTGTTAAAGAGCGGGAGCAATTATTCCGTGACGGATTAAACGCAATCAACGAAAAATACAACGTATTTAGCGAAGTACGTGGTAAAGGCTTATTAATTGGCGCAGTACTAAATGACAAATTTGAAGGACGTGCACGCGACTTTTTAGTAGCCAGTGCTAATAATGGTTTAATGAACCTTGTAGCTGGCATGAATGTAATTCGCTTTACACCGTCTTTAGTTATCCCGTTTGAAGATATTAAAGAAGGCTTAGCGCGCTTTGAAAAAGCCGTTAGCGATGTAGTAAACGGTTAATATAGTTTAAATTAGCACGCCTACAGGCGTGCTATTGGAGCAAGCAATAAATGCAAGTATTACGTCCTATTACTGCCAATGATTTTGACGCGCTTAAACAAATAGCGATTGAATCCGGTCATGGGTTTACCTCTTTACCTGTGGACGATGCACAGCTTAAAGAAAAAATTGAACGTGCTGAAAAAAGCTTTGCCAAAAACATTAACCAGCCACTTGATGAAAGCTATTTATTTGTTTTAGAAGACAGTGAAACAGGTGACGTTATTGGCACAACCGCTATAGAAGCTGCGGTAGGTTTATCGGTGCCTTTATATCATTATCATTTAGGTAAAACAGTACACCACTCGCCTACTTTAAATGTATATAACACCGTTGATATTTTAAGCATGTGTAACGACTACACAGGCTGCTCTGAAATATGCACATTATTTTTGCGCGAAAATAGCCGCAAAGGTTTAACAGGTCGATTTTTATCACGTTCACGCTTTTTATTTATGGCTCAGCATAGCGAGCGTTTTGCCGACACTGTTATCGCAGAAATGCGCGGTGTTAGCGACGAAGACGGCCATTCTCCTTTTTGGCAATGGCTGCAAGAGCACTTTTTTAGTATTGAATTTCCAGAAGCGGATCACTTAGTTGGCTTAGGCGATAAGGTATTTATTAGCGAGTTAATGCCTAAATACCCTATTTATGTGAACTTGCTTAGCAAAAAAGCCCAAGCAGTTATTGGGCATGTGCATGAAAAAACAAAACCTGCGCTAAAATTATTAGAAAAAGAAGGTTTTGAGCACAGAGGCTACGTTGACTTATTTGACGCAGGTCCAACGGTTGAAGCAAAGCTTGGTAATATTCGCAGCATTCGCGACTCTCAAGTTTGCCCTATTACTATTGGTGAGCTTGATCACATATCACAAAATAGCTCTGATACGCTGGCTGTATGTAATCAAGGCGTAAGTGGCTTTAGAGCAACATTTACCAAAGACGCACATTACAATCATGCAAAACATACTCTCGTCATTAGCCAAGATGTGGCTAAAGCACTTAATTTAAGTCAAGGAGATGCAGCGCGATTTTTCCGCCTGTAAATTATTTATGAATACACACCTAATTAATAACCAGTGGCATGCAGGGCAAGGTCCAGCATTTGAGTCAATCAATCCAAGTAATGGCGATGTGGTATGGCAAGGTAATGGCGCAAACGCTGATCAAGTAGATTCAGCTATAAAAGCAGCCAGAGCAGCACAGGTACAATGGGCAGATAAGCCGCTTGAAGAGCGTATAGCCATTCTTGAAAACTTCGCAGCTCAATTAAAAGAACACAGTGAAGAATTTGCGACCATAATTGCACGCGAAACAGGTAAGCCATTATGGGAAACCCGCACCGAAGTGGGCGCAATGACAGGCAAAGTAGCTATATCTGTAAAAGCATACCATGAACGTACCGGTACAACCGAAAACCCAATGCCCGGTGCAAAAGCGTTTATTAGACACAAACCGCATGGCGTTGTGGCTATTTTTGGCCCATATAACTTTCCGGGGCATTTACCAAACGGGCATATTGTTCCTGCAATTTTAGCAGGCAACACCGTGATATTTAAGCCATCAGAACTGACGCCGCACGTTGCAGAATTTACGCTCTCACTTTGGCTAAAAGCGGGCTTACCAGCAGGTGTTATTAACCTTGTGCAAGGTGAAATTGAAACAGGTAAAGCACTTGCCTCTCACAAAGACATAGATGGATTGTTTTTTACCGGTAGCTCAAACACAGGTCACTTACTACATAAGCAATTTGCAGGACACCCTGGCAAAATTTTAGCACTTGAAATGGGTGGTAATAATCCTCTTATTGTAAAAGATGTGAGTGATGTAAGCGCTGCTGTGCACGATATTATTCAATCAGGCTTTATTACCTCAGGTCAGCGCTGTACGTGTGCACGTCGCTTATTTATTGAAAAATCGCTCAATGGCGATGCTATTTTAGAAAAGCTAATAAGCGCGACTAAAAACATAGTTGTAGACGACAGCTTTGCTACAGAGCAGCCTTTTATGGGTGCAATGATAAGCGAAGAAGCAGCATTAGGCATGGTCGCTGCGCAAAGCGAATTAGTGTCAAAAGGCGCGCAAATCCTTGTTGAACTTAAGCAATTAAAACCAGGCACAGGTTTTGTAAGCCCGGGCATTATTGATGTAACAAACATTACCGACATGCCGGATGAAGAGCATTTTGGACCGCTAATTAAAGTGTATCGTTACAACGACTTTGACAGCGCAATTATTGAAGCTAACAACACAAGCTTTGGCTTATCTGCAGGTTTACTTAGCGACAGTGAAGATGATTACATTCACTTCTTAAAGCGCATTCGTGCAGGTATTGTTAACTGGAATCGCCCTATTACGGGTGCCTCAAGTGCAGCTCCATTTGGCGGCATAGGCGCCAGTGGTAATCACAGAGCAAGTGCCTATTATGCCGCCGATTATTGCGCATACCCTGTAGCATCTGTTGAGTCAGACAAAGTGAGTTTACCGCAAACCCTAGCGCCAGGCTTGATAATTGAATAAGCAATAAAACCAAAATTTAGATTTAAGGATTTAACATGCATACTGATGTAAACACATTATTTGAGAGCCTTTGGAAAAACTACTTAAACGTAACACCATCGGCAGACAAAATTCATGACCTTTTAGGGTCAACGCAAAAAGATGACATTATTAACGATCATATTGCGCTGCGTACATTTAATATCGAAAAAGTAGGTCTTGAAAAACTCGCCGCTCATTTTTTAGCTATTGGTTACAAAGAATGTGGTGAGTACCATTTTGAAGCTAAAAAACTCTATGCAAAGCACTACGAGCATAGCGATCCTAATCAGCCAAAAGTGTTTATTTCTGAGCTATTAGTTGAAAAATGCTCGCCAGAGTTACAAGCCATAGTAACCGACATGGTTGATAAAATTGATGAAAGTGCTGTTACTGCTGATAACTTTTTGTATTCAGGCACGCATTGGCAAGTAAGCACCGATACTTACAAACAACTGCTAGCTGAAAGCGAATATGCAGCGTGGATGTCGGCGTGGGGCTACCGTGCCAATCACTTTACCGTAAATATTAATACGCTTGCTAAGTTTGATAACATTCATGATGTTAACCAAGCCCTAAAAGACGCTGGCTTTTCGCTTAATACGTCAGGCGGCGAAGTTAAAGGCTCACCAGAGGTGTTACTAGAGCAATCGTCAACACTTGCTGATGAATACTCTGTTACCTTTAGTGACGGTGATATGAGCATCCCTAGCTGCTTTTATGAGTTTGCTATTCGTTACCCTAAAGCCGACGGTGAGCTTTATACTGGTTTTGTTGCAGCCTCAGCTGACAAAATATTTGAAAGCACCAACGCTCGATAGCAAAACCTAAAGTACTTTATTTTAAAAGCCCGTTATGGGCTTTTTTTATGTCGGTAAGTTATATTGATTAATTATAAAAATAACGGTTTATAATCATTTTCTAATTTTTCAAACGATAAATCGCCAATAAAACGACCGAAGCTCAACCAAGTTGCCAAACCGCGTAAATCTTTAAAATGTGGTGGCACAAATTGTGGACTCTCTATTACACCTAAATCATGAAGCTGCGATATTAATCTAAAATCATCTATCGATATTTTACCTACCAGTAATAAAGGAAGTCTATCGATTCGTCCAAGCTGTATTGCTACGCGTATTAAGTTATAAACCAGTACAAAGCCTTTAATGTAAGCAATATCTTTTGTAAAAGGCAGACCTGTTGGCGTACTGCCTCTAAATACACGCTGCGCTAGTGTGTAACTGTCATCTTTTGATAAACCTTGCGCTACGTAATCACGGTAAATATCTACAAACTCAGCACCGTCAATTACCTTTGTAACCGCTTGAATACGGTTAACTAATTTAGATAAACGCCTTGGAGTCGATTTTAAAGTAATAATTTCGGTAAGTACTGCTAAGCCTTCTTGGGTAATAGTAGAGCTAGGCGTGCCTTTACTTAAACATGTTAAATAAGGCTGAGCTAAACCATTTTGAGTGGTACCTACGTGTATCCACCCTTCATGCACTTCCAATATATCAAGTTCACGCTGAGAAAACTTAACATCTTGATTAAGCTTTATATTATTAGCACCGGCGGCTGCATCACTGACAATACCATCGCTAAGCATTACCTCTACATTTATGCCTGCCATACTGGCATTTACTTGCTCAGACAAAATACGTACAGCATCAACAGCATCAATATTTTTAGGGTCGTCAGGCAGTATGTCGGCTATAAGTAAATTTTGAAGCGGTTTATCTAGCATATTAGCTAGCTCAGAAAGTGAGGGCTCACCAGCATGGAATAAGTCTTTAGGGTGACCAAATAACTCCACCGATAAGTCATGAAACTCTGGCGTTCCACGATACTCAAGCATACTTAATACCGTTTTATACTCGGTGCACATTTTTCCCATATATTGAGCAATCGGATTTAACTGTCCCAATTGATTAATAATGTTACGGTGCAAAGTAGAAAATGCTTGGCGTAACTCGCTAGGTACAAAACCAAGGTCGCGCTGTTGATAATATGCACGATCGATGAGTGGGTTTTTTTGACATTTCTGTCTAAAAAACTCCTCTTTAGTTTGTTTATCCCAATTAATAGCATCGAGTATCCTAATTGGCGTTTGCAATGCAATTAATTGATCCGATAACTCACGAGTTTTTAGTAGTAACGCCTTGTCTATCATGCTCTAAGCTCAACAATAAATGAGCTTTGAGCATAATTTAAAAAAGCGAAATTACAAAGCAATATCACACTTTTTTAGCTATTGTTTTTAAGATGATCGACCCTCATATCTGTATCGTATGAGTTACTAAACGAAGGGCATAAAACATGAAAAACGAAATCGACAATAAACAGATTTTAGCCGTATATGAACGTATAATTCAAAAAGGTGAAATGACTGATGAAGGCAAGCATTATCAAGGTGTTACTGCTTATTCAGACGTAGATGGCTACACAGTATACCTACAAGGTAGCGGCGTTGAACTGCGCTTTGGTTTTCATAATACTTACCACCTTGACTACGAACATGAAAAGCATAAAGACGACTTTTTGAAAAAATTATATAACATTGCAAACGAGAGCTAATGCACCCACGAAAACGCAGACACCGCCCTACCAGTAAGCTCAATACTACTTTTATAAACCAAGTAGTAGAAGAGCTTAGAGCTGATCCAAGCAAAGTCTCAATTATTCAAGAAAATTTAGAACAGTACCGTGCTCAAACTCATTTAAAGCGTGGTTTTTTACTGGCTATAGAGCGCTTTGATTGGGTTTTTGAAGCAAGCAAAGATATAGACTTTATTTGCCAGCAAATTTTAGCTGATGACTATATTGGCAATAGACTAAGACGTTACCCCCTACTTTTTAAAGGCGTTATTAATAATGCCTGACCTTTCAAAACCAAGCACTTTAAAACGATAAAACCACAAAGTTTACTCTCTATATAATTTTATTAGAGCACTAAGCAATTGCAGGTTTAGTGCGCTTTTGTATTAAATTAATACTATTAGTACTCTAACTATTACTGCACTAATGATTATTGAACATTTTATTCATTTATTGCTGTAAACAAATCATTACTATTATTTAATTTCAAAATAAAATTCACAAGCCTTTGTTTTAAATAAAATAAAACAAAGTAAAACCTTATCTTCTTTATCGCATTAGTTGCGCTTTTATTAATGATTAATCTACATTTTGGCATCTAGATATTTACTTCAGCCTTGAATTGTTAGAGCTATTACCTTAAGCTTATGTTTATTGAACGTTCAATTAATAAAAATTATGCCTAAAGTCGGAATGGAACCTGTCAGACGTCAGCAGCTAATTGACGCGACTATAGAGTCAGTTGCAACTAATGGACTACAAGGCACAACTATAAACAGCATTAGTAAAAATGCCGGTTTATCGTCAGGCATTATTAGTCATTATTTTGGTGGTAAGCAGGGGTTAATTGAAGCCACTGTTAGATACTTATTATCAAGCTTAAAACAAGGCTTGATAAGTAAAGTAAATAACCAAACGAATGCCATTGAACGTTTAATGATTATTATCGAAGCCAACTTTGCGCTTGTACAACAGCGTAATGATACAACCCGAACGTGGTTAAGTTTTTGGGCGCAATCGATGCATGATGAAGAATTACACAGACTACAAAACGTAAACAGTAAACGCTTGCAAAGTAATTTAGCATTTTCTTTTAAGCAATTAATGCCTATTGAGCAAGCAAAGCAAGCTGCAGAACTTAGCGCCGCAATGATCGATGGCCTATGGTTAAGAGCAGTACTGAGTAAATCAGACAATAATCAGTTTAAACACAGTGAAAAGTTAGCAAAAAGCTATGTACTTTCACTTATCAAGCAATATGGAGCCTAGCGTGACTACACCTGTCTATCAAAATTTTATTAACGGCCATTTTCTTGCAAACCAGAACGGCAAAACATTTGATGTAACAAACCCAGCAACGGGCGAGGTTATTTACGCAGTAGAAATTGCCGACGAATTTATTCAAAACGCAGCCATTGCCAGTGCAAAGCAAGGTTTTGCTCAGTGGTCAGCAATGACCCCCATTGAACGTAGTCGCATTTTATTAAAAGCAGTGGCTATTTTACGCGAGCGCAACGATGAGCTTGCACTTGTAGAAGTACTCGACACCGGTAAACCAATGCAAGAAGCAAACTGTGTTGATATTGAAACCGGCGCTGATGTAATTGAATACTTTGCAGGCCTTGCGCCAGCACAAGTAGGCCAACAACAAATGGTTGGTGATGACTTTTACTACACACGTAAAGAGCCATTAGGTATTTGTGCGGGTATTGGTGCATGGAACTACCCACTACAAATTGCATGTTGGAAGTCGGGCCCTGCCCTTGCAGCTGGTAATGCATTTATATTCAAACCATCAGAAGAAACACCACTGGGCGCAATTAAACTTGCAGAAGTATTTGTTGAAGCTGGCGTACCTGCAGGTGTGTTTAATGTTGTTCAAGGCGCAGGCGATGTAGGCCAGTGGCTAACGCAGCATAGCGATATTGATAAAGTATCATTTACGGGTGAAGTAGGCACAGGTAAAAAAGTAGTAGCAAGTGCTGCCGGTACTTTAAAAGATGTCACGATGGAACTTGGTGGTAAATCTCCACTATTAGTATTTGATGATGCCAACATTGAGCAAGCGGTTAGTGCTGCTATGTTAGGTAACTTTTATACGCAAGGCGAAATTTGTACTAACTGTACACGTATTTACGTTCATAAAAATGTATATCAGCAGTTTATTGATGAGCTTAAAGCGCGCACTGAGAAAAACATTATTGCTGGAGACCCACAAGATTTAAATACTAACTTTGGCGCACTTATTTCTAAAAAGCACCAAGAACTAGTAATGAGCTACGTTAATAAAGGCATCGAAGAAGGTGCAACGCTATTAACCGGTGGTACAACGCTTTCACCTAAATCTGCACCTAATGGCTATTTTGTAGCACCGACTGTGTTCATTGATTGTAATGACGATATGACTATCGTTAAAGAAGAAATATTTGGCCCTGTAATGAGCGTGCTTGTTTTCGACGACGAAGACGATGTTATTGCACGCGCTAACGGGACTCACCTAGGCTTAGCCGCAGGCGTATTTACTAGCGATATTAAACGTGCTCACCGCGTGATTCATAAGTTACAAGCCGGTATTTGTTGGATTAACGCTTACGGTAACTCACCTGCTGAAATGCCAGTTGGGGGTTATAAGCAATCAGGTATTGGCCGTGAAAATGGTATTCAAACGCTTGATCAATATACGCAAACTAAGTCTATTTATGTTGGTATGGCCGACATAGAAAGCCCATTTTAAGGCGCCCTACTATGAGTAATCATTACGACTATATTATTGTTGGCGCGGGTTCGGCGGGTTGTGTTTTGGCCAACCGTTTATCTGAAGATTCAAGTAACCGCGTGTTACTACTTGAAACTGGCGGTAGCGATAAAAGTATTTTTATAAAAATGCCAACTGCGTTATCTATTCCTATGAATAGTGACAAATACGCATGGCAGTTTCATACGCAGCCTGAGCCTCATTTAGATAACCGTGAAATGCATTGTCCTCGAGGCAAAGTATTAGGCGGCTCGTCATCTATTAATGGCATGGTATATGTACGTGGCCACGCAAAAGATTTTGACGAATGGCAGCAACACGGTGCAAACGGCTGGGATTACCAATCGTGTTTACCGTATTTTCAAAAAGCAGAAAGCTTTTACCTTGGTGAAAATACTTACCGTGGTGGCAAAGGCCCGCTTGGCGTTAATAACGGTAACGAAATGAAAAACCCGCTTTACCGCACCTTTATCAAAGCAGGTGTACAAGCCGGTTACGCTTCTACAGATGATTATAATGCGTCGCAGCAAGAGGGTTTTGGCCCAATGCACATGACCGTAAAAGACGGCGTGCGCAGCTCTGCTTCTCGTGAGTATTTAGACCCTGTTAAATCGCGTAGTAATTTAACAATTATTACAGGTGCATTAGCACAACGCGTGATTTTAGATGGCAAAAAAGCCACTGGCATTGAATACAAAGTAAATGGCGACGTTAAAACTGCACATGCTGCAAAAGACGTCGTACTAAGTGCAGGGCCAATTGGCTCTCCACATATTTTACAACTCTCTGGTATTGGTGATACTCAAGCGCTTGAAAAAGCAGGTGTTGAAGTACAGCATCATTTACCTGGTGTTGGTCAAAACTTACAAGATCATCTTGAGTTTTACTTTCAATACAAGTGTAAGCAACCTATCACACTTAACGGCAAGCTAGGCATTGTTTCAAAAGGGTTGATTGGCGCGCGCTGGTTATTAACGCGTTCGGGTTTAGGTGCAACAAATCATTTTGAATCGTGTGCGTTTATTCGCTCAAAACCAGGTGTTGAATGGCCAGATATTCAGTATCACTTTTTACCAGCGGCTATGCGTTACGATGGTAGAAGTGCATTTGCAGGTCATGGTTTTCAGGTACATGTTGGTCATAACAAACCAAAAAGTCGCGGTAGTGTCACTATTGCTTCTGCGAATCCTGAGCAACCACCAACCATTTTATTTAATTACCTTGAACACCAAGACGATATTGAAGGCTTTAGAGCGTGCGTTCGCTTAACACGCGATATAATCGAGCAAAGTGCCTTTGATGAATATCGCGATGAAGAAATTCAACCCGGTAAACATATTCAAACAGATGAAGAAATAGATGCCTTTGTACGCCAAGCCGTAGAAAGTGCCTACCACCCTTCTTGCTCTTGCAAAATGGGTGAAGATGATATGGCCGTTGTTAACTCAAATACGCAAGTACGTGGTATTGAAGGGTTACGAGTTGTTGACTCATCTATATTCCCAACTGTTCCTAACGGAAACTTGAATGCGCCGACTATTATGGTTGCCGAAAAAGCAGCTGACATAATTTTAGGTAAAGACCCATTACAGAAATCGGATGTGAATGTTGCCATAACAACAAACTGGCAAGAAACACAACGTAGTACGGAGATCTAACTTTAGCCACATGCTTAGGTTTAGTCTCGTCGGGCTAAACCAATGCGTGCCTTGCAGTGGCACACGATGTAAATAGGTTACGTTGTGTTAATGCGAGAATAAAACAATAAAATACGGAGTGCTTATGAATTATTTTTATTCATTACTGGAGGGTAACAATGACTATTTGGCTTAATGCAGGGATCATTTTTACCTTACTTGCCATTATCACTATTTTAATTAAATGGGGTAATGTTCGCGTAGTAGGTGTAACACCAGTTCGAACCTTTACGTTTATAGCAATACTATTTACTTCTGGCCTAGATGTTGGCCTTATCATGTTTCCTTTAACTGAGTTTGCAGGTTATGCAGACATAAAAGCAAGCCCAGAATACGCGTTTGCAAATCCACTGGCTATTGAGTTTGGCTACTGGGGATTTTTGATCTGGGGATTTTACTTTCTTACGTGCTTTTATTTCTGTGTAATAGAACCTAAAGTGAAATTTTTCGAAATTCCTTGGGTTAAATTTATCAATAACGTTGTAATTATTGGTACATGTGCATTTACTGCTTATTTGCTGCTTACAAACCTACCTTGGTATTTACCCGAACTAGGTGATGGAACAAGTATAGTTTCTGAGTTTTACTTAATTGTGTTTGCTGCTATCTGTTTTGCTGTGTACTCAAGTACTGATATTAAATATGTACGTATTTTAAGTATTTCTACTACGTGGTTATTTTTAGCTTTAATCGCCTTTATGTGGGCTGGCGCATTTGTGATTGGTGATAGTCAAATGTCAGCATTTACAGATAACTTAGGCTCTATTGGTACTTACTTTGCAAACATTAATGAATTTGTTTTACCGCTTAATGATTACCATGAGTTCTACTTATTCTGGTGGTTTGCGTGGAGCATAATGATTGGTCAATTTACATCACGCTTTGTTGGTGGACTTAAAACATATCAAGTATTAGGTGCTATGTTGATTTTCCCTTCTATTCCTATTGCGATTTGGTTTAGCGTACTTTATCACTACCATGAAGCGGGCATTCCAACTCAAGGTATTAAAAACTTTGCAATGGTATTTGTAGGTATTGTATTTGTAATTAACTCACTCGATTCGTTAGTGCGTTTATATACAGATAACCTAAACTTTACCGTAAAGCGTTTTGGAAAAATGAAATACATGATCGGAAATGTTGTTGCTCTATCACTACTTACACTATTGTTTAAATTAGAATTTTTACAAATTCAGTGGGTAGGCGCATTAGTTATTGGATTGTTCTTTATCTGTGCTGGTTTTATCGGATACAGCAAGTTTAAAACAGTTACAAACATAGACAGTTCACCAAAAGCAAACGAAATTGATTACACAAAAATAGACACAGTACATTAGGGATTAATAATGAATAGAAAATTAAAACAACTTGTAGTAGCACTACCATTTGCACTTTTATCAACAACCGCAGCTGCTGATTGGTCAACAACAATCACTGCAGCGTCTGACTACACTTTTAATGGTGTAAGCCAAACAGATAGCGACCCTGCAATTCAAGGCAGCTTAGACTATGCCTTTGATAGCGGTGTTTACGCAGGTGTATGGGCTTCAAATGTAGATTTTGGTGACGATACTGATTTTGAGCTTGATGCTTATGTAGGTAAATATGTACAACTTGATGAGCAATTTAGCGTTGACTACGGCATTGCTTATTACACTTATCAAGGTAATAACAGCGATGGTAACTACGCTGAAGCTTACACTAAGTTTGGTTATGCAAGTGAATACGGCCAAACTGAGCTTAACTTTTGGTACAGCTGGGATTACTTTGGTCAAGGTGGAGGCCATGTAATCTCAATGATTGCACACACCTATGAGCTGGCTCCAAATCATGCACTACGTGCAAGCTTTGATATTTCAAACTCGCTTGACGGACAAAAGTGGGCGTGGGATGTAAACGAGAAAAAATCATACAACCATTACCGTTTAGCATATCAAACTAGTTATGAAGGGTTTGGTATTGAAGTGGCCGCTGAAAACACAAGCTTAGATTACGATTATGCTGATGAGCGTATTGTACTTGCTGTTTCACGCACATTTGATCTTTAATACAATAATTACTGATTAAACAAAAAATGCCACTCTACTTAGAGTGGCATTTTTATTTGTAAACTTACTAACTAACTAACTAACTAACTAACTAACTAACTAACTAACTATATCCCAAGCACTTGTACCCGATGCTGAAAGGTTACTAGTGTTATTGCGTAATACTTTATTACCTACATTAGCTGATGACTCAGGTCGACTTACTAAATAACCCTGAACAGAACTCACACCCATTTTTTTAACAAGTTCAAACTGCCCTATTTCTTCAACGCCTTCTGCTACAATTTTAAGGCCAAGCTTTTGTCCAAGCTCACTAATTGTATTTAATATATCATTATATTTTTGGCTTTTATTAGCTTGAGCTATAAACGAGCGATCAATTTTAATAACATCTATTGGTAAATCCGCTAATGTGCTCAACGAGCTAAAACCTGTGCCAAAGTCATCAATAGCAATAGTAATGCCCTCTTCTCTTAATCGACTTAGCTCTTTAATTATTTTAGGACTGGCTTTAATAAATGTTGATTCGGTAATTTCAAGCATTAAAGACGTAGCCGGTAAACCGGTTTTTTTGAGCTTCTTCATTACCCAATCATAAATGTCACGGTGCTTTAATTGAATGCCCGAAACATTTACTGATATTTTTACTTTACGCATACCTGCATTGTGCCATGCAGCCATTTGCCGACACGATTCAAGCATAATCCAATCGCCAAGTTCTAATATTAAATTAGACTCCTCTGCTATTGGAATAAATTCTGAAGGGGGGATCATACCCTCAACTGGGTGGTCCCATCGGGTAAGCGCTTCAAAATAATCAATCATACAATCTTCAACATGCACAATTGGCTGAAAAGATAAGTAAAAATCTTTACAAGCGACCGCTAAACGCAGCTCTTCAAGTAAATAATGGTAACGGCGCATTTTGTTACCCATTTCTGGCGAGTAAACTTTAAATATTCCCTTACCATCACTTTTAGCTCTATACATAGCTACATCGGCTAATTGTAAAAGTGCTTGAGGCGTTGATGCACTTTCTGGGTAAGCCGCAATACCAATACTGGCACTAATTTTTACTATTTTATTGCCAAGCACAAAGTCTTTTTCAAGCTCACTTAGCACGTGCTTAGCAATTTCAACAACTCTGTCGCTATCATCAAGTAATTCTATAAAAATGGAGAACTCGTCTCCTCCTAACCTTGATAAGTTTTGCTCTAATTGGTTAGCACTATTTATGTTACTTAATTTATGGTGGCGTAAAACATTCGCAAGTCGGCTAGCAACTTGAACTAATATTTCATCACCAAAACTGTGACCAAACGAATCGTTTACTTGTTTAAAACCATCAAGGTCTATAAACAGGAGTGCACACTTGAGATCTTCCTGATTCGCATGATTAATTTGTCTGTCGATATGTTCAATATAAGCATGGCGGTCAATTAATAGCGTCAGTTTGTCTTGGCATATACTGGTTTGTGTTTGTTTTACATAATTAGCCACATGCGTATTTAAACTATTTATTGATTGGCTTAAGCTGCTTACACCCAAAGGATTCTCTGCCGGTTTTACTTGCAAATTAAATGCAGTGAGTAAGCTATTGGCTTGAAGATTAAGCTCCGCTATTTGATTTTTATAATGACGCTTCCTACGTTCTCTACGTAAGTACAGGCCAGAACCAAATATTAAGATACATAAAAGTAAAAAATTAATAGGTGATGCAAGTGTCATTATAATTAACTTACTTGAATCAGCAGCTACAAACTGGGTGTCAGTGGTTTTAATAAGCAAAAAGTCAGCAGTGGGCTGCTCAATTATATAGTGGCCATTTAAGATCGGATTATACCAAGGAGCCATATCAAGAGTGGTATTCGTTATTTCGAAACTTCGTATATCAACACTAGTACTAAATAAATTTATACGATTAATCTGATTCGTTAATTCTATGTTTATGCAAAAACAAAATAGAATTATAATTAGAAAAATAAAACCGAACGGTTTAAGTTTACTCATAAAAAAAATCCATCTATTTTGCTTCTCCTATTAAACCTATTACCAAAAGCGGATTATATCGCTTGCATTTAGTACTACGCAAGCATTGATATAATCCTAAGCCATTAGAATAACAAAAATTTGTAACAATAACGGATTAACTAACTATATTTGATATATAGTATAGGTGGCATTAACAAAAATAAACAAAAAGGTTCTAATTGTTTAAAATTTAATACATACCGTCGATAAGCTCTCTTTTGTTTTTTCTTCCGCGTCAATCTAGGCCACACCATTACAGCCTTTAGTATCTGTATTTGCTAATCCTTTCTGACATTCCCGATGCTTCAATACACCATTTCCTAAAATTATTCTTCAAAATCATGCCTTGCTACACAACCTAGGAATGTAACAACTATCGCAGGTACAATTATTATTTTTATTTAAAGCTGCCATGCATAGCTAACTTTTGTAAAAAATGTACGCTGATCTCGCTCAATATTTTTAAGAGAATCGTCTTGGTAACCTCTATCTGAGTAACCCAAATAAAACAGTGTTTGCGCATTAATTTTATATGAGTAAACAAGCTGGCTGCCATAGTCTTTATTGATTTGACTAACTTGGTAAAAGTAGGCGTTTTCGTCTCTATCAATGTCCTCAAATTGTAAAATTAATTTAAGAATTGAACGCATGCTAAATTTATAATGAAGTCTAAAGTCGACCAAGTTAGCAGTAAACACACGTTTCCCTTGCGGGTTGTCTAATTGACTGTAGTTATGTTTTACATCGAGCTGCCAATGGTCGTTAATGTCCCAAACCACTTGGGTTTGAGTGTCAAACGCATCGCCTAATTGTTCATTTGCATAATCAATGCGGCTAGCGTATTCAATATATAGTGATAACTTTAAATCTTTAGTGGGTTTAAAGCCCGTATAAATAAAACCAATATTTTGATTATAAAAATTGTCGTTATAGTTTTCATAACGGTGCACTAAACCAATTTCAAAAATAGATTGTTTTTGGCCTTTGAAGCTTAAAAAGCCTTCGTATTCTTCTTCAAGTAAGTCGCCGTTTTGCGCCCACGTTTTATCCCAGTCAGCTTCGTATGACCATGAGGTAAGTAAATCAGATTCATCTCTGTACCATGTTTGTCCGCCACCAAAGCCAACTTTTTCATAATCGACTTTAGCTTGATAACCTAAATCGGTGCGGTAGTCCTGCCCAATATTTTCATAAGATGCAAATAATTTGTAATCACGTTTATCGCGGGTAAGTTCCAGAGCATATGCTTCATCTGACTGAGTTTCAGATAAGTTATAATTTTGAATTAAAAATTCAGAGTTACGTGTATCAGCAGATGATACTTGATACAAAAGAGTATCCGATTGATTAAACCAGTAGCTACCATCCACTGATAATACAGTGTTGTGATAGTCATCACTTTCTCTGTGCGTGCTTGAAAGGCCAATAGTACCCTGCTGACCTAGGTCATATTGATAACGCCCTGCGGCCGCATTCGTTTTTTCGTTTAAGCTTGCAAAGCCAGAGCCCTGATTAGTTGGCAGTAAAATATTACTATTGTCGTCATCAGCGAGCATTAACGCATAACTATGATCACCCGTTTTACCCGTTAATTTTGCACCTAAAGTAGGCTCTGCAATTGTACGTGTATATAAAAGTTCAAATAAGCTGCTTTTAAAGTAAGAAGCTCCATCTAAAAAGAAAGGACGTTTTTCAGCATAATAAATAGAAAAGGTTGTATTTACATCGAGCTCTAAAGAGTCTGTTTCTACTTGCGAAAAATCTGGGTTGATAGTCGCATTTAAAACAGCGTCCTTGGTTAAACCCCAGCGCAAATCTAAGCCCACTTCGGTATCTATATCGCCATTATCCCAGTTACCCGGTAATTCAGATTTATTATCGTTACGAAGTGCTGTCAATGTAGGTGTTAATTGAATATTTTTACTCGATTCAATATCGCTAAAACCCACTAACTTATCAAACTGACAAAGGCTACATTTTATATTTCTATCAAATCCCATATTTGATAGCTGATATAAAACATCACGTTGGTAGTTTCTCATGACTGAAAAACCCCACGTTAGCTCTTTTTTATTTTCAGGAAAGCGCAGTGCCTTAAAAGGAATACGCATTTCAACAATGTAACCTTTCTCGTTAATTTGTCCCGCGCTATCCCAAATAGCATTCCATGAGGTATCTGAGCTCCATCCATCAGTATCGGTCATTCTTATATCGCCTTGTGCACCAAGGGGATTCACATGAAATTCATAACCACTGCGTTCATCATTAAATGTATCAATAACAAGAATGACTACGTCGTCTTCCCATAGCGTATCGCGGTCACGAAGTGATGCACGAATTTGTTCAGGGTTTGGATCCTCTGCAATAAAGGCAACATATAAGTTTGTGCCATCTTCGTAAATAAAGGCATCAGTTTTTACAGGAGGTGTGCCTTTTTCGTTAGGCTCATCTTGGTAGAGTAGAGGTATACGTGTCGCATTTTGCCAGTGCGCTTCATCCATAACACCATCAATAGTGATCTTTGAATCAATACGAGATAAGGATACTTGCTGTTTACTAGCCGCTACATCAAGGCTTGAGAGTAATAAAACGAAACTTAAAAATAGGAAGGTAAACTTTTTTATTATAATTATAAAGTACTGCATAAACATCCATTTAGACTGTAATTACTCATAGGGAGTAACTTAAGCTGGGGATTGTAATTTATCCAGGTACATTTGTTAATACTTTGAAATAAAAAATTAACTATTTAATGATAAAGGAGTAACTAATTGTTACGTATTATGTTTCGAGTAGTTTAAGTTTATCGTCTATGCCATTCCATATATCAGCGTCCTCTGGTGCAGGTTTAACCTCTGTAATGCGCGGCCAGACCAGTGCAAGTTCAGCATTCAATTCAGCAAACTCTTTTTGAGATTCTGGTAATTCATCTTCTTGGTATATAGCATCAGCTGAACACTCAGGGACACATAAACCACAATCGATACAATCAATCGGGCTAATTGCTAAAAAATTAGGGCCTTCAAAAAATGCATCTGCTGGGCACACTGATACGCAATCGGTGTACTTACATTTTATACAATTTTCGGTGACTACAAACGCCATACTATTTTAATACCTAAGATTTTAAACAACAGTTGTGGATCATACCCATCCACTCCAAAAATACAATAAATAAGTGCCATATCACCCTATTTTAACGTAAAATACGCGCCTTATGTTTGCACACCCGTTGTGCCCTGCATCCCCTTATTGTGAGCGGTAATAATACCCCGCTATGACACCTAAAAGAGATATAAATGATACGTTTAACCGAAATAAAGCTGCCACTTGATCATGACGAAGATGCAATTGGTCAAGCAATTGTAAATAAACTAAAAATCCAACCAGAACAATTGCACAGTTTTAATGTGTTTAAGCGTGGTTATGATGCACGTAAAAAATCAGCTATTTTACTGATTTATACACTCGATATAGAAGTTGATAACGAAGCCGAGCTACTCGCGGCATTTGAAAAAGACCAACATGTAAAAGTAGCGCCAGACACAAACTATAAATTTGTAGCCCAAGCCAGCGAAAATATAACAGAGCGCCCTGTTGTGATTGGTTTTGGCCCTTGTGGTTTATTTGCAGGCTTATTACTTGCTCAAATGGGCTTTAATCCCATTATATTAGAGCGCGGTAAAGAGGTACGTGAACGTACAAAAGACACGTTTGGCTTTTGGCGTAAACGCACACTTAATACCGAATCAAATGTACAATTTGGTGAAGGTGGCGCAGGTACATTCTCAGACGGTAAGTTATACAGCCAAGTAAAGGATCCAAAACATTACGGTCGTAAAGTCATTACTGAATTTGTAGAAGCAGGCGCACCCGATGAAATTTTATACGTAAGTAAGCCACACATTGGTACGTTTAAACTTGTCACCATGATTGAAAAAATGCGCGCTCGTATAATAGAACTAGGCGGCGAAATTCGCTTTAGCACACGTGTTGACGATATTCATTTAGACGACGGGCAAGTAACAGGTTTAACGCTTTCAAATGGCGAGCAACTAAACACTCGCCATGTTGTATTAGCCGTTGGTCACAGCGCACGCGACACGTTTGATATGATCCACAAAAAGGGGATTTATGTTGAAGCAAAGCCATTCTCAGTCGGTTTTAGAATCGAACATAAACAATCAATGATCGATGAATGTCGTTTTGGTACAAATGCAGGAAACCCAATTTTAGGCTCTGCCGATTATAAACTTGTTCATCATTGCGACAATGGCCGCACAGTTTACAGCTTTTGTATGTGCCCAGGTGGCACAGTAGTCGCTGCAACCTCTGAAGAGGGCCGCGTTGTTACCAACGGTATGAGCCAATATTCACGCAGTGAGCGCAACGCTAACAGCGCTATTGTGGTAGGCATATCACCGGAGCAAGATTTCCCAGGTAATCCACTTGCCGGAATAGACTTACAACGTAAACTTGAAGAGCAAGCGTATGAGCTTGGTGGTAGCAACTACGATGCACCAGCCCAGTTAATTGGCGACTTTTTGAAAGGTAAATCATCAGAAAATTTAGGTGAAGTACAACCCTCTTACACACCCGGTATTAAGTTAACTGACTTGAGTAAAGTGCTACCACAATTTGCTATTGATGCCCTTCGCGAAGCGATACCAGCGTTTAATAAACAAATTCGTGGCTTTTCAACTAACGACGGTTTACTAACCGGCGTTGAAACACGTACTTCGTCGCCTATTAGTATTAAGCGTGATAAAACATTCCAAAGTATTAACACCAAAGGGCTTTACCCTGCAGGTGAAGGCGCAGGCTACGCTGGCGGTATTTTATCAGCGGGTATTGATGGTATTAAAGCGGCTGAAGCGGTCGCACTGTCTATGTTAGAAAACGCTTAAACCTCTTTTTTAAGCCGTTTATCGAAAAGCCTCACTTTGTGAGGCTTTTTTGTGCTAAATGTATAGAAAATAATAACACCTCAAGCACCTCAACAATGATCAAAACATTTACCTTTTCGTTGCTTAGTGTATTAGCAATTTTTAACGCTAAAGCACAAGAGCTAAAAACCATCGATGAAATTCACAGTGCATATAAAAATAATTCTATTAATGCACAGCAACTCACCCAAAATTATATAGACCGAATTAATAAACTTAATCCACACTATAATGCGGTTATTAGTTTAGAGCCTACAGCTATTGCTCAAGCTAAAACGTTAGATGAACTTGCCGTCAAAGGAACTTGGGCTGGGCCATTACATGGAATACCTGTACTTCTTAAAGATAATATAGAAACTAAAGGCACACTTCCCACAACGGCTGGCTCTTTAGCACTTAAAAATAACGTTACTGATAATGATGCTTTTGTTGTTAAACAACTACGTAATGCGGGCGCTATAATCTTAGGTAAAGCTAATTTAAGTGAGTGGGCAAATTTTCGTTCATCCTATTCATCTTCAGGCTGGAGTGCCGTAGGCGGACAAACACATAATGCGCACGATGTAACACGTAACCCATGTGGTTCTAGCGCAGGTTCTGCTGTTGCGGTAGCACTTAACTTTGCGCCTATAGCATTAGGGACTGAAACAGACGGTTCAATTACGTGCCCTGCCTCAGTAAATGGAGTTTATGCAATAAAACCGAGTATGGGCCAAGTATCACGCTCAGGCGTTGTGCCTCTTTCAAGTAGCCAAGATTCAGTAGGGCCGATGGCGCATTCACTTAAAGATGCGCTGCTGGTTTTATCAGTTTTGCAAGGTGAAGACTCCCTTGATGCGACAACTACAGGGTTTGAATTAAAAACAGGTAATATAAAATCAAAATCGTCACTTATTATTGGTGCACTGCCTAGCGACAAATTTACAGTTGAAACGCAGCGCCTTTATGCCAAGCAGTTACAAGCATTAAAACAGGCTGGGCACACTGTTATTAATGTAGATATTACTGATAACTTAGATACGCTATTTGCTGATGAATACTATATTTTACTCTACGACTTTAAAGCCGAAATTAATCATTACCTCGCAAACACTCCAACACAAGTGGCTGTTAAAAGCCTAAAAGCACTTATTAATTTTAATATTCAAAATAAAAAAACAGAAATGCCCCATTTTGAGCAAGATATCCTAGTTCAATCACAGGCCATTGATTTAACTAACAAACAAAAATACCAAGAGACTAAAGAACGCTATCGAACTTTAGCAACGACAGCCATTGTTAATGTATATAAAAACAACAAGCTTGATATTGTTATAGCGCCTACAGTATCCCCCGCCTGGAAAACTGACTTAGTTAATGGTGATAATTTTAATGGCAGTAGTAGTTCGTTATCTGCTATTGCTGGCACAACGCACATAACCCTACCGGTCGGAAAAGTAAGTGGTTTACCGGTTGGTTTGTCCATAATAGCAAATAAAGAGGACGAGCAAGCGGCTTATTTATACGCAAACATTATTGATGAGGTGTTATTACCAGGCACAAAAAAACCTGAGTAAACTCAGGTTTTTTTAAACTAAACGGCGTTAACTATGACTTTTTAAGTGACAGTTTTTCGCCTTTTAAGCTTTTACGAACGCTTGAAATACGTGAGCGATTTACTGCTCTCGCTTCACCGGTTGCTTGTCCTGATAACTTGTTAGAACGTGTACGGCGTAAATGCGCTGGTTTTTTACCAATTTTATCAATTAGTACTTCACGGTTACTTACTTCATAACCTTCTAAATATACACGTTTGATTTTTTGGCCGATTAGCGTTTCAATTTCAAACAAAGTGTTTTCTTCTTCACGGCTAACAAATGAGATTGCTTGACCTTGGCGACCAGCACGACCTGTGCGGCCAATACGGTGAACGTAATCTTCTGCAAGCCATGGTAAATCAATATTAATTACACGAGGTAAGCCATCAATATCAATACCACGAGCAGCGACTTCTGTAGCCACTAATACGCGTACCTTGCCTTCTTTAAATTCACGTAAAGCACGACGACGGTTACCTTGAGATTTATCACCGTGGCAAACGCCTGCCGGAATACCATCAAGGTTAAGCTCTTTAACAAGCTCATCAGCTGTTTCTTTCATGTTTACGAAGACAAGCACTTGTTGCCAGTTTTTCTTACCAATCAATTCAGAAAGTAGCTCTTGCTTACGACGCTCTTCAACAGGGTAAACAACATGCTCAACAGTGCTTGCTGTACTGTTAGTTTGATCAACACGCACTATTTCAGCTTGTTTCAATACTTTAGATGCAAATTGTTTAATTGCTGCAGGGAATGTAGCAGAGAAAAGTAAAATCTGGCGCTCTTCTGCACAGCTTTTAATAACGTTTTGCATGTCTTCAATAAAGCCCATATCAAGCATACGGTCAGCTTCATCAAGAACAAGGTGCTTAACACTTGCAAGGCTTAAGTTACCTAAACGAATATGATCAAATAAACGACCCGGTGTTGCAACAACAATATCTACACCTTCTTTTAAAGCATTTGCTTGGCCGGCAGTGCTAACACCACCAAATAAGCTAACGACTTTAAGTGATGTATGCTTTGCAAAATCTCTAAAATTATTTGCAATTTGTTCTGCAAGTTCACGCGTTGGAGCAAGTACTAATGCATGAGGTGCATTAGTTGTGCTGAGTTCAGACTCAACCAATTTTTGGATGATAGGTAAAGCAAACGCGGCAGTTTTGCCGGTACCAGTTTGTGCACTGGCTAAAACGTCTTTACCTTTACGAACAGCAGGAATTGCTGCGCGCTGAATGGGCGTAAGGGTGTGATAGTTAAGTTCGTCCAACGCCTGGATGATTTCAGGAGCGAAACTAAAAGATTTAAAATTCATGCTGTATAACCTACGGCCACATTATCAAGGGTCGCAAATTATACAGTAAAAACGAGCTAACAGTTAGTCATAACTTATCTTTTAACGTGTTTAATCTACTTTATAGCGTTTAAATATTAAAGAGGTGTTAATACCACCAAACGCAAAGTTATTACTCATCACGTAATCGGTATTAATCTCACGCCCTTGATGCCTTATGTAATCAAGCTGAGCACATTCGTCATCAACGTTATCTAAATTAATTGTTGGTGCAAACCAGTTATCAGCCATCATATTAATGCTTGCCCATGCTTCTATTGCACCACAAGCACCTAATGTATGCCCCAAATAACTTTTTAACGAGCTAATAGGTTTGCTGCCCAATGCTTTAAACGTTGCGTGAGACTCGGCAATATCACCTTTATCTGTTGATGTACCATGAGCATTAACGTAACCAATTTTTTCTGGTTCTAAATTGGCATCTTGCAGTGCCATTTCTATCGCTAGTTGCATTGTTTTTGATGTTGGTTGAGTAACGTGCTGTCCATCAGAATTACAACCAAAACCAACCACCTCAGCTAATATTGTTGCTCCGCGCGCTTTTGCATGTTCGTATTCTTCTAAAATAAGTGTACCCGCGCCTTCGCCTATCACTAAGCCATCGCGATTTTTATCAAAAGGTCTTGGTGTTTGTTTTGGTGTTTCATTTTTTGTAGATGTTGCATAAAGCGTATCAAATACTGCAGCCTCTGTGATGCATAATTCCTCTGCTCCACCAGCCACCATTATTTTTTGTCGGCCAAACTTAATCGCTTCATAGGCGAAGCCTATTCCTTGAGATCCCGATGTACAAGCAGAGCTTGTTGTTATAACACGCCCTTTTAAACCAAAAAACACACCAACATTTACAGGGGCAGTATGCGCCATCATTTTAATGTAACTCGTGGCTGTTACACCTGACATCGACCCCGTTTCCATCATATTTGCAAAGGCGAGTAATGGCTCAGTAGAGCCCGTAGATGAGCCATACGCTATACCCGTAGAGCCATCTGTTAGACTGTCGTGCTCGAGTAATTTGGCTTGTTCAAGTGCGCATTCAGTAGCACGAGTTGACATAAGTGACACTCGCCCCATTGAACGGATTTGTTTTCGTTTGTAATGACTTGGTCGCTCAAAGTGTTTAACTGGCGCGGCTAAACGAGTATTGAGGTCGTCAGCTATATCCCACTCTGGCATAGTAACAACCGCATTTTCGCCTTTAATTAAGGCTTGTTTGAATTCAGACCAATCATCGCCCAATGCAGTGACCACCGACATCCCTGTTACAACAACGCGTTTAATCAAACCATGCCACCATTAACCGAAATCACTTGGCGTGTTATGTAAGCTGCATCATCAGACATTAAAAAAGCGACTGTTCCCGCAACTTCTTTAACGCTCCCCATGCGTTTAAGGGGTATCATTTTCATCATTTCATCAATAGGTAATTCATCAGTCATCGCGGTTTCTATTAAACCAGGTGCCACACAATTAACTGTGATTTTGCGTTTTGCCAATTCTAATGCAAGTGCTTTAGTGGCCCCAATAATACCGGCTTTTGCTGCACTATAATTTACTTGTCCTCGGTTACCTGCAATACCTGACACCGATGACATTGTAATTATTCGCCCACCTTTACGGCTTTGTACCATAGGCATTACAGTTGGGTGTACTACATTATAAAACCCATCAAGGCCTGTACGTATTACACAATCCCAGTCTTCCCCTTGCATAGCAGGAAATGCCATATCGTTAGTAATACCTGCATTACACACCACGCCATAATAAGCGCCATGCTGAGCTATATCTTCTATTATTTGTGCTTTGGCCTGCTCTCTGTCACATACATCAAATTGTAATAAACTGGTGGCTCTACCTAATGCATTAATTTCATCGCATGTTGCTTGAGCTTGCTCAACACCCGCTCTGCAATGTACTGCAATATCAAACCCTTGCTCAGCAAGTTTTAACGCAATAGCTTTACCAATACCACGGCTTGAACCCGTAACTAAAATTCTTTTTGTCATTGATTTTCTCTTATAAATTCCAACGGGTTTTCAGGCTGAAATACATTAATTTTTGCTTGGCAAAGTAGAGTTTCACACACGAGTATTTGGCATTCAAATACACTTAAACCTGACTCTTCTTGATATAGCTTTTTCACTTCAATAGTCAGCTTACTGCCGTTTTTAAAACACGGTTGATAAGTTTGATATTTTCGCGTGCCAATTAAAAAACCAATTTTTACAGGTTTATTTTCATCATTCGCTAACGCACCAGCGTAAGCAGCAATAGACTGCGCCATGTACTCAACACCAATATAGCTAGGTACGCCGTTAATTGCAGGACTAAAAAAAGGGCTTTGCTCAGAGATAGTAACGCCGCATTGAGCTTCATCTTCGCTGTGTGTTAAAAGGCTATCTATTAAAATCATAGGCGCATCATGCGGGACTACTTGCTCTATAGGGTAATTAGTCAACGTTAACTCCCAATATTAAGCTGGCATTATTACCGCCAAACGCAAATGAATTAGATAAGCAGTATTTAAGAGCGGGCTTAAACGCTTGTTTTATTATTTTTATATCAGCCAAATCACTGCCTTCTTTAATCGCGTTATACGGCAGCATATGTTGGCCGCTGTCTTTTAATAATAACCAACATATACCGGCTTCAATGGCACCTGCAGCACCAAGAGTATGCCCTGTTAAATGTTTACTTGAGCTAAGCGGGGTATTGTTGCCAAACACGCGATTAATTGCAAGTGCTTCCATTTCGTCATTTTTTACAGTAGCCGTACCGTGAGCGTTAATATAATCAATATCACCACAGGATAACTTTGCGCTTTTTAGTGCTTTTTCCATTGAGGCTTGGGCGCCCATCCCATTAGGATCGGGGGCTGACATATGATGCGCATCTGAGCTTTCGCCACTGCCTAGTAACATAACGCCGTTATTTGTTATTGGCTTATTTTTAGTCATTACAAATAAAGCGGCCCCTTCACCAATATTAATGCCGTCTCTGGTGCTAGAAAAAGGCTGGCATAAACCCGAGCTTAAAGAAGCGAGCGAGTCAAAGCCATTAATTGTTAATTGGCACAAACTATCCGCACCACCACAAATTACCACATCGGCTAAATCAGCATTTAGCAAAGCTCGGGCGCTAATTAACGCTTTGCTACTCGACGTGCACGCAGTAGAAATACTGTAACAAGGCCCTAGAGCCCCTATTTTATGTGCAATGTAATGAGCGGGTGTTGCTAGCTCTTGATCACTGTAACTAAAGTCATCAGGCCAGAGTTTTGTACTTTCATAGCTTTTACGCGCTCTTTCGCCATCATGAATACCTGATGTACTAGTACCCATTACAATTGCGATACGCGACTTATCAATATGCGAAAGTTTATCTAAGGTTGGCTTAATCTGCTCTAAAGCTAGATCAATAAATGTATTGATACGTTTATTATTTGATAAAGCAATAGACTGAACTTGCCCGACATACAGCGGAGTTTGCTCAGCACTTAAACTTTTATTTAAAGTTAATAAAGGAGTTGCAGGGTTATATTTATTTAAGCTTGTTGTGGTTGCATCTTGGCCTATGCCCATCGCACTCACAATGCCTAAATCATTCAGCCAATATGTCACTGTTCTACCTTTTTAAATGTTATTTGATACTGATGTAAAATATTGTTCAACGTTGTCGACTCATCACTATAGTCAATGGTGATAAATGTACCCTCATCGTTAAATACCTGCCGATTAGAGCCAACCTGCTCTATTAAAGCACCCTCTAACTGCTTTTGTAAAAATGCTACTGGCCAATGTACTAATGCAATATCCGCCAAAATATAATGAGGGTCTATCCCTTCTACCGCCAGCATATTTCGTGTTTTTACTGGGCCATTTAAAGGCTTTTCAAGCTCCATAATTGGAAAGCCTTGCACTGTCATTAACAATAACTTAATTGCACCTTTGTCATTTATAGCTAATTGGGCAAATACAGTGTGTGTGTTTTGCTGATTCGTAATATACAAAACATGCTGCCAAGACTTATCAAACATTTGTGCTGGCACGCTATTAATATTTAATTGAATATTAGGTGATAGATACACTCTATTTTTAGATGCTGTAAAACTCGTACATGCGCTCAATACAGCAAATATAAATACACTACACACCACATACTTAATTAATTTTGACATAACTGAGCCAACACATTTAAACGGCGTTCACTTTGTGCAACAAATGGGTTATTTGTATCCCATGCGTAGCCCGCTAAAATAGCACTAATCATTTCTCGCACCTGAGTATTTTGTTCAGAGTAAAATATCACATCCTGAAAACGCGTATCGTACCACCCTGTTACAAATGTTCTAAAACAATCGACTCCAGCTTGTAATGGCTGTGCGTAGTGAGCGTCAAAATCGACGACTTCGTTTTTTAAATAGCGATCAACAAGTGGGGCAACTAAATTTGCAGATTTGAGTGCAATTGTTACACCTGATGAAAATACCGGGTCTAAAAATTCCCCCGCATTACCCAATAAAGCAAAGTGCTTACCATATAACTTACTCACATTTGCCGAGTAGCCTTTTATATTTTTTGCTGGAGTTAATAACTCACGCTGTGCTAACAGTGTTTTTAAATAAGGGTCTTGCTCTATAAATTGATTTAGTAAATCGCTAGATTCATCATCATTAAAACGCTCTGACTGCGCCACAACCCCAATACTCGCAGTACCATCACTAAAGGGAATAAGCCAATACCACACGTCTGAATATTGAGGGTGTACGGTAATCAAAATTTTATTTCGATCGAAGCTTGTATCACTAATATTGTCTTTAAAGTGACTAAAATAAGCGCTTCGAACAGGAAAGTTAGAAGGAAGCTCTAAATCTAACAATTTTGGTAATACACGCCCAAAGCCACTTGCGTCCAATACAAATCGGGCATTAACGCGATAAGCTTGCTGCTGCTCATTGTATACCACTAATGATGCACCATTTGGCTCATCACAGTAGTCAACCACCGTGTGCTTATATCTGATTTCTACGCCTTGTCCTTGTGCTTTGTCTGCTAATAATTTGTCAAAGTCGGCTCTTTTCACTTGATACGTAGTGCCTGGGCCTTTAGTAAATTTTTCAGTGAAATTTATAGTTGTATTTTGCCCTGCCCGATGAAAAGCAGCGCCATCTTTAAACTGAAAACCTAAAGCCGCTGCATTGTTATGTAGTGTATCGATTAAGCCCGCGTCTTCTAAGTACGCCATACATTGCGGTAGTAAGCTTTCACCAATTGAAAAACGTGGAAACGCCTGCTGTTCAAGTACCAGTACCCGCCAACCCTTTTGAACTAAAAGACTACTAGCCAATGCACCAGAAGGCCCAGCGCCAATAACAACAACATCGTACTGCTCAAGGTTATTCAAATTATTGTTCCTTTTGAGGCTTTAAAACACTCAGCGGTGATAAAAAGTAAATAGCTAAAATCCCTACCATTACACTCAGCCCAAAGCTAAAAATAGCCGGCGTATCAGATGCACTCAACATGCCAAATACCCACATTGATGACGCAGCCGATAAGCTAATCGCTAACACATTTTTGGGCTCTAACTTATTTATTTGATAAAAAACGAGGTAATCAATTGCTAAGGCAATAACAAGTAACGCACCGAGTAAATTAAATAACGACAAGCTACCTTGAATCGCATTACATACCCAAAGCATGCTCAACACCACAACAGATAAAATGGTCACCTGCAGCAGCGCTATCTTAATCGTAAATCGCCAACTAAAAAGCAGCCAACTAATAAAACCCGCAAGCACTAGGCTTAATAGTAAATATTCACGGTAATCACTTAATAAAGCACTAATTTGTTTAGGTTTATTATAAAGGTAAATTCCATTGTTTTTTTCAACCTCATTAATTAGTTGATCAGATGAAATACCCGAAATAGACACCCACGTTATCGATTGTTCTGACTCAACAACCATTTGAGAAAGCAGTAATGGTTTAAATGTACTCGTGGCGAGTGTTTCATAAGTTAATAACGGTGCCTTTGTACTTACTAACGCTTGCCCTGTAACGCGCTCTGCAATATCCAAAGTCCCTTTGTTTTTAGCCTGTTCAAACAAGGCTTGGTTATCGCTCTGCTTTTGTAAACTAGGCAACCAATGGCTAATGCTATTATGTTTAAAATTAGGGTTTAGTTGGGTTAAGCGTTTTAAAAATTGTTCTTGTTTTTGTAAAAGCGCTTCGTCGCTATCTGCAAACATAAAAACAATTTGGCTATCCCATTGCCCAAGTAATAACAAATGCTTTTTTTCGTTTAGCATTAAATGTTCGGAGCTTGCATTTAATAGCTTTACATCGTCATTAAAACTAATAGGTTTTATTAAAAATAACGCACTTATAAGGACTAATAACGTAATGAGTATTGGTTTTTTTAAACTATTGCAGTATAAAAAAACCTTAATGAGCTTTTGACTCATCAATAAACTCGAAGGCGATAATGTGAGTGTAGATTGCCACAATGGCAAAACTAAAACTGTAAATAGCCAAGCACTCACTAAACCCGCAATAACAAACACGCCAACTTGAGATAATAACGTTAGTGGCGCACCTAGTAAGCAGCAATAACCCAACGTAGTCGTAATAAGAGACAGTAAAAGCGCAGATTGAGTCCCTTTGCTGTAGCCTTTTTCATGCTCTTTTTTGGCTAAGTCAGTCATACCATGAAATGCATAATCAATGGCAATACCAATCAAGGTAACTGCAAAAACAAGCGTTAATAAATGAATAGTCTTAAACAGCAACACCATAGCGATAGCGCCGCCAATAAGTGCACTCAGTACGGTAAAGCTTGCTAATAAAATACTGTTTAAACGCCTAAACACCCAAAATACCATAGCAATAAGGGCTAATAAGCTAATGCCACCAAACAGGCTCATCTCGTATTTAGCTTGTTTAGCATTTTCAGCCGTATGAAATAGCACACCAGAGTAAGTAATGCTTAAATCAGGGTAGGTTTTATTAAGTATATTGATCTGTTTAATTATCGAGCCAGCTAAATCAATTGATTTATTAACCCCTAAATTTTCAGGCACTAAGTTTGCCAGAATGACACGGTATTCAACGCCTTTTAAACGTCGAGTTAAACGACCTTGTTCAAGCGTAAACAATTGGCTTTGTTTTAAGTTATCTTCTATAAATGCCGCTAAGCTCAAACTTGTATCTTTGCTTAAGGTAGCACTTACAAATGGGTTGCCTAACTGATTTAATTGCTCAAGGTAATAATGTTCAAACGTTGTTTTTTTGCTTAATGTTTGCTTGTAAGTATCACTTAATAACGCATGTTTGAAAGGTGAGAATGTTTGCGCTAAATCGTTAGCGGACGGAAAGTTAAATGTGCTTTTAATTGCATTATCGTCGAGCCATTTTTGGAAATCATCAAATGCTTTATTTTTATTATTTCCTGCAAACGAGAACATAATACGGTTAGCATTTTGCTGAAAAAAAACATCTTCCGCATGTGCAATTTGGGAGTACGATTTTGGCAATAAGCTAAACATATCAGCGCTAAACGTTGGTTTAGACAGCCAAAAAGCTGCAGAAAAAAGTAAAATTAAACTGCTAAACCACCCTACAATAACGGTAATTCGTTTTGTCACTGCACTATTCCCTTAATTAACCACTGCATTATTTAAAAACATAATTTTATTTGGAATAAGTAAACTCAATTTTTGTGTTATTTCCTGAGTGCTCATTTAGTGTAATACTGCTCACTTGCTTAGCAGTTTCACATAAAATAAAATCACTAAATAATTGCTGTAGCATCGCTTCTTTTGGTGTTAACTGTGTGCAACTGTCTTGCATTTTAGCAATATCAAAACGTGTTTCCAGCGCACTCATATTTACGCTAAGTAAGTCACTCAGTAATCCTACAAATTGCTCGCTACCGGGTTGTGGTATTAACTCACCATTGGCATTTTGTGCAAGCACTTTGCCGTTTTCTATTATGAGCATACTCTCAACAGGCATTTTCACTTGCCAAATGAGCTTTTCATCAATTAACGAAAAAACACCCGACGAAATAAAAGGTTTAGCAAATCCATTAAATTGCTTATATTGCTTAAACTCACCTTTAATTGGTGCTGCATTTACTACAGAGCAAAACAGTAAAAAGCTAATGGCTACACTCAATGTAAAACATTTTAATAAATTCATCTAAATCGCCTATAAAATCAAAATTTAATTCAAAACCGCTTTTAATTTATTAAATAAAATAGCGGGCGATTCAAATTGCATTTCTTTAGAGCTAACCTCAATTGCAACTTGTGTGGTTGAGGCTTTAGTAAGGCGCTTGTTAGTTAGCGAGTCAGTGATTACGTAATCAATCCGTAGTCTATTCTCGTATTCTTTTAAGTAAGCCGCTACTTTGATTTTTTGAGTAAATACCGCTGAGGCGACATACTTTATTTGCATATCAACAATAGGCCACGCGTAGCCCGATTCATGCATTTGTGGGTAATCATAATCAAATAAACGCAGTAACTCGCAGCGCGCTACTTCTAAGTAACGTGGGTAGTTACCATGCCATACAACATTCATTGGGTCGCAGTCATGAAATGGAATTTCAATTTCTACCACATGCGTTAATAATGCACCTTTACTATTCATACAACGCCCAACGTTTAGTTTGAATATACCCTATTGTTTGCCTTAGCACGGCTTCCATTGGTCTATCCTCAGTGAGGTTTTCAAAGTAATCAGTTATATCGGTATACATGTTTTGCATATCTTGCGTTAAAGTCGAAAACTCAAGATCGCCTTGTTTTATACGCAATCTAACACCTTGAATACTTGCTAATAACGTACTTGCTAACACTTGTTCTGTTAGCTGTAAAATACGTAAACAATCGCGAGACGCAATAGTTCCCATACTCACTTTATCTTGATTATGACACTCCGTAGAGCGAGAAAAAACGCTGGCCGGCATGGTTAGCTTTAATGCCTCTGCTGTGTAAGCACTACAGCCAATTTGAACAGCCTTAAAGCCATGATTAATATAACGGCGCTCTGGTGCACTATCAGACAAGTTTGAAGGTAGCCCATTGTTGTACTTAGTATCAACCAAAGACGCGATTTGTCTGTCGGCTAAATCAGCAAGATTTGCAACGGCTGTTTTCATGCTATCCATTGCCATTGCAATGTGGCCTCCGTAAAAATGCCCGCCGTGCAATACATGCTCACCTTGACCGTCAATTATTGGGTTATCGTTTGCTGAGTTAAGCTCGTTTTCTATCATGTGCCTAAAAAACGGCAGACTGTCTTGCAGCACACCAATAACATGGGGTGCACAACGGATTGAATACCTATCTTGAAGTCTGTCTGCATTACGAGGGTGATCGTGATGGTTTAAATCTTCTCTTATCCAACGAGCAATTTGTTGCTGCCCAGGATGTGGCTTAACTGAAAATAATATCTCATCAAAATGATGGCTATTTCCTTTAAGCGCTAAGCTTGATAATGCAGTAATACGGCTCGCCAGTTTAGCTAAGTAATTAGCCCTATCAAACGCTAAACACGCTAATGCAGTCATTACCGCTGTGCCATTCATAACGGCAAGACCTTCTTTTGGCCTTAGTGTTAGTGGTTCTAAGCCAACTTCTTTCATAACTTCTGCACTGTTACGTACTTGGTCTTTGTAAAACACATCACGCTCGCCTACCATCGCACCTGCAACGTAAGATAACGGTGTTAAATCGCCACTGGCACCTACTGACCCTTCTTGCGGGATCACAGGCACTATATCGTTATTTAAGTAATCTTTAAGTAGGTGCAGCATTTCCCAGCTAATACCAGAGTAGCCCTGTGAAAGTGATGTTAAGCGGGTCGCTAAAATTGCACGCCCTTGCACTTTATTAAATACATCCCCAAGTCCACAGCCGTGAAAGCGAGTTAAATGCAGAGGTAATTCATCAACTAAATCAAGGGGTACAGCCACCGTTACAGAATCACCGTAACCAGTAGTAACGCCGTAAATTACGCCATCTTCTTTTAAAAGTGTGTCTAAAAAACGCAAAGCGCTATTAATTTTAACGCTAAAATTTTCACAGCTATTTAATTGCACTTGTGTTTTATTAAAGGCAACTCGAACAATATCTTCAATTGATAATCGCTGATTGCCAAAAAGCTGTATATTTTGTTCAGTCACACTTATTCTCCATTGATTGATCGCGCACTACCTGCTGATCACTTTTCCAAAAATCGTAAAAATTAAACCACTGATAAGGATATAAAGCTGCGTAATAACTCAAACGCTGTGCATAGTCAGTAATAATAAGTGTTAGCGCCTGCTGTCGCTCTCGTCGAGGCATTTTTAATGATTGGCTGTAATGTTCAAATATCACTTGATACTTTTTGCTTTTTTTATCTTTTAAACAAAACAAAAAGTAAACAGGGCAATCAAGCAGCGCGGCTAATATAAAAGGCCCCTGTGAAAATGGGGCATTTTTGCCTAAAAATGGTACCTGTACCGACCGAGAAGCCGTTGTTGTGCTTGTTCTGTCGCCAACAATAACGATTATTTCTCCTTGTTCTACTTTTTCTTTTAGTAAAATAGCTAAGTCAGGCCCCATATCAGTCACTTGTATTAAATTAACCGACACATCTGGGTTAATCTTTTTAAGCATTTTATTAAATTCAACAGCGTGATGGGTAAACACCAGTACATTTATTTTTTTACTGCTGCGGTGCTGGCTAAGTGCCCTGCACACCTCTAAATTACCCAAGTGGGAACCTATAAAAATAGCCCCTTGATTTTGCTCATCTAGCTCAGCAAATAAATGCTCATTAGTGTATTTAATATCACGTTGGGTTATTCGCCCAAGCCAAGCATCAATTTTATCTAATGCGCTATCTGCAAAACTGCAAAAGTGCGTTAATTGCATTTTAAACGTAACAGGTTGTTTGCAGCCTTGGTAAACATTAACTTGCTCTAAAAACACTTTAGATGCTACACGCGCTACTTTTCCTGTTAAAAAAAGATAAAAAACCACAGGAAACAAAACAATCCACAGCCCTTTTCTACCCAGTAATTTATGAGCAAATAACAGTATTTGAATACCTAAGAAATTACCGCGCTCTTGCATTTTAGACCAGTGTTTAGCGGCCATAACGCCTCTTTAATTTATGCCAAATTAACACAGGAGAGCGAATCAACATTCCAAAAAATAAGCGAGTGTGCAACCACGAAATACGCACGTTATCGTGTAATGGCTGAAAATGAGAAAGCCCATTTTCGGGGTAAATTACTTGGCTAGGTAAAAATACAAAAGGCACATTGCGCCAATATAAACGCACTAAAATTTCGGGGTCAAAATCCATGCGTTTTCCAAGCGATACCTCATCAATTAGCTTTGTACTTGGCTCAAGCGGATATACTCTAAAGCCACACATTGAATCTACAATTGTAAAACTTAACGTTTCAATCCATACCCAAACATGCGTTAAATAACGTGCTAAATAACGGTGTTTAGGCACTGAATCGTCATATATTGGGCAACAGCTTATAAGCGCTTTAGGCTGAGCGTTTGAAAGCGCTATTAGTTTTTTAATATCAGATAAGTCATGCTGACCATCAGCATCAACCTGTATCGCATGCGAAAAACCTAGCTTATATGCTTGCTTTAAGCCGGTTTGTACCGCGCCGCCTTTGCCTTGATTATCGTCGTGGGTAACTACACTCAACTGCGCGTGTTTTGCATCAAGCTTACTAAACACATTTTTAGCTTCGACGTTGCTTGCGTCATCAACCATAATAATAGGAAGATTAAATGACGATAATTTGCTCAGTACATCATCAATAACCGTAATGTGATTATAATTTGGGATAACAATACAAAAGTTATTCATTTATCAGGCTATCAAAAATAACACGGCCAGATGCATGCTGTCCTTTGTTTGAATTATACGAAAAGGTATATTTATTCTCTGCCTTTTGCTCTAGCAATAATTCGATTGTTATACCTGGGGTAATCACTACCTGAAATTTTAATACTTCAACATTTTTAACAGGTTGCTGAACATTATAATATTTGCAAATTGCAGCCACAGCCCAGTCTAATTGCACAACACCTGCGAGTATTGGGCCATCCGTAAAATGTCCTTTGAAATAATCTAAATCATGAGGAACTAGTAAGCTTAATTTATACTTTTGCTCTGCTTTTTCACAAGACAGTAAATCAGGCTGTGTTTTAGTCAACTTTTGCAAAAAGACTCTCCAATGCTTTTAAATTTAACTTTGCCTGTGAGTTGTATGGTAATTGATCTACAAAACGCCACTTTTTAGGGATACAAATTCGCTCAAAGCGCGCTAATGCATGCGCTTTTAATAAATTATTTGTAGCTAACTTACCGTCACCATTAAAAAACATCTGCCCTTTATGCGTAAGCACAACAATAGCGCCTACAATTAATCGCTCACCAGGCAAGGCGATTACTTTAGCTTCACTTACCCACTCACTAGTACACAAATGTTGTTCTAGCTCATCTAAACTTAATCGCTTTTCTTCTAATTTTATAATTCGGTCGAATCGGCCTAATAGTCTAAATTGACCATTTTTAAGTACTTCGCCTCTATCATCTAAAGGGTAATTTTTGTCGCGAACGAGCGGTGAGTTTAAAATTAAACGCTGATCGTCCAAAGCCCGTACTTTAATACCCGAAAAAGGCTGCCAAAGGCTAACCTTTTCAAGTGAAGTAACTTGTCGATATGCAATACCACCGGTTTCGGTACTACCAAAAACTTGTGTAACTGGTTTATTTAATTGCGTAAACAACGATACAGCATCTTCGTTTAATAGCGGTCCACCTGATGAGAAAATCCATTGTAAATGAGACTTATCATCCACTAAAACATTATCAATACATAACCGTTTTAACTGCGCTGGGCTTGAAACAAACACTACTTTTTTAAATAACTTGAGCTTTGTAGCTATATGTTCTGGGTAATGCAATAGTTCTGTATTTACAACCTTTCCTGCACGTAATGGCCACAATAATCTAAACAATAAGCCGTATATATGCTGATGCGAAACACTCGCTATAAAAATAGGATTATCAATCAGTGCGTAGCTATTAATTAATGTACTTAATTCTTTATTTATTACCTGCCACGTTTTTACAATTGGCTTTGCTTTACCCGACGAGCCCGACGTGTAAAAAACAATTGTGCCTTCTTGAGGCCATTTAATTGTTTCAATAGATACAAAGTGAGGTTGATTGACTAAGGAGCCTATATCTAAAAAATCAGCCTCTAAATCGGCTACTAATTCAGACTCACCAATAAAAAAAGGTGTTTGTTTAAGCAAGGAGTTTAACGTTGCAGGTTGCCCATTAGGCGGCAAAATCACTGTGTTTCCGTGTAGTGCCAAAGCAAATAAGTACACGGCAAATTTGTAGGTGTCTGTGGTGTATAAAACAACCGATGATTTAGCATTTAACGTTGATAGCTTTGCTAAAACTGCGTTTATATCACTAACAAACTGACGCTCCGAAATATCATTATCAGTATGATTAAAACATGTTCTTATCGCATTACTTTGAAAAGCATTAAACACCGGCGTTCCTTTTTACTTTTTGTCTGACTAGCCACTCTATAGCAAACAATGTGCCCATAGCTAAGTAAGCAATAAAACCATTATAAAAAGCCCAGGTTTCTAGGCTACTAAAAATACTGGTGTACAGGGCAATGCCACCGTTTAATACAAAAAAAACACACCACACTAGCGTTACTTTTTTTGTATAAATCAGAGCGTTTTCATCAAGTGAGGGCTCAGTAATGCGCGCAAAGGTTTCAATAATAGAAGGCCCTTTATACAAAGAATACGCAAACACAACTAACATAACTAAATTAATGATTACGGGATACAAACGCAGCCCTAAGTCGCTATCCATTACCTTGGAAATCAAAATAGTAATGGCTGCTAAAAATGTAGCGGGCTTTAACCACGGCATTTTATCAAACAAGGCTCTGCTTAACCAAAGTCTAAGCCCGAGTAAAAATAGCAGTAATACTGTAATAATCAGACTATTAAAACGCGTAAGGCCTACGTACACAATAATAGGGTAGCAAGCCAAGCAAATCATAATTAACGTTGTTAAAACTGCTTTTAACATAGTATTAGTTAACTAACTTTTCTATTTCGGTAACTATGTCTTGCACTGTGCGCACAAGCTTAAAGGCATCAGGCTCAATTTTTTTACCTGTGATTTCTCTTAACTTCACAACTAAGTCAACTGCATCAATACTGTCTAAATCAAGATCTTGGTACAGGTTAGCCTCTAAGCTAATATCTTCTGGGTCTATTTCAAATTCGTTTTCTAAAATGCCGTGTAATACATCATAAATTTCAGCAGCGGTTTTCATCTTTCTTCCTACTTTTATATATTAAGAACGTGCTTGTTCAATAAATTTTGCTAAAGAATTAACTGAGGCAAAGTGCGCTTTAGTTTGATCAGAGTTTGCATCTATTTTCACATCAAATTGCTTCTTTATCGCAAGACCAAGCTCTAATGCATCTATGCTGTCTAGTCCTAGGCCATCTACAAATAAAGCGTCATCATCTTGTATGTCAGCAGTGGTCATGTCTTCAAGGTCAAGGCTTGAGATAATCAGTTGTTTTATTTGTTCTTTTAATTCGCTCATATATTTTTTAGCTCTTGTGTAAAATAATGTTGTAAATCTTTAGTCAATTGGCGTGATTGCATCGCAGGCATATCGCTGTCGTACGTTGCACAATTAAACTGCTGGCTCGCAAGCCCCATTGTAAAATGCGCCTGATATGGCGCGACCTTATACCAAGGTGTGCCTTTGGTTAAAGTGTTTGGCTTCATTTTAATTAAAAAAGTAGTAATGGGCGCATGACATCTAATTGCAATATTTGCAGCGCCTCGTTTAAACTTTAATGTTTTGTGAGGCTCTGTCCGTGTCCCTTCAGGAAATACAATTAAGTTATTACCCTTTTGCAAACTGCGCTCGCATTCTCGTAATAGCTCCTGCGGATCGTCATTACTTATATAGCCGGTGCTTTTAATAACGCCGCGCATAAAAGGATTTTTAAATAAATGCGCCTTTACTACGCAATCTGCATTTTTTACTACCGAAATTAAAACAACAACATCAATTAAAGAAGGATGGTTTGCTAATATCAGTTGCCCTTTTAAGCCTTCAATTTTTGCTTTATCGTTGACATGAAATCGAATAACGCCCGTTACATGCATTAAACTAACAAACCATTTGAAGCTGTAATGTACTGTTTTTCGAGCCTTAATCTTTTGTTTAACTGAGTCACTTTGAAATAGGCGCTGAGCAGGAAAAACAATAAAGGCTAATACTAAACCACCAACCCCAAAAACTGAAAAGCAAAATGCAGTAGCAATAATCCGCCAAATCAACCCACATAACCTTTGTACATTTTTAAGCATGGTATGTAAGCTGCCAATCGTGCTCAAGCGTGTTATGAACAAGTAATATATTGCTTCGCTCATACAAAGCTTTAGCGCATTGAATACTCATTGGTAAGTCGCTTTTTTCCATGCCCGTATTAAATACTTTGTTTAAACTAAAATGGGGTTCGCCTTTTTGCGGCGCTCTTATTATTAAACCAATAGAGTGTGCTATTTGCTGTTCATCGGCGTACTGAGCGTAAATATCGGGGAGAGTCTCGTCGGTATGAACTATTAACATGTGTTGCTGATCGTTATCAGCAAGTCTTACAAAGCCATCTACGAGTGCATAAATAAAGCTTTCGGCTCCTGCAGCTATAGCATTTGTAGCACTTGTATTACCCTGTATTATCCCAAAAAGTCCCGATGCGGCATTATGCACACTTAACCCAAAACCAGTGGGCGACAGTGGCTGATCATTTACTACATCAATAAGTAAGTTAGACGTTTTGTGAAAATCACCGTGGCGAGAAGAAAAAACACTCGGTAAATTAACATAGTTACCTTGAGTGCTTACTTGATGAGCACTAAAGAGTGCCATTTTAATAAAGGAAGTCATTCGGCGTCGCTGCATAGCAGGCACCCAACTAAGATTTAATACGGAGGAATCAAACCAATTACTCTCTTTTATTTGTCGCTGTTCGGGCTTTATCCATATAGCGAGTTCTTCAACAACAAATTTCACAGCTCTGCATATTTTATAAGATATAAGGGAAGGAATTTTACCGATTTTAGCAATAGAAGTAAATAATCATTAACAAAAAGCACTGAACTAACACTTTGTTCAGTGCTTGCTCATGTTGCTAAGAAAGTAGGGCTATATCGTCCTGTTTTATACACTTAGCTGTGCCGCCAACAACATCGTTGTTATTTAACTCATTAATTAATACTTCGCCTTGAGCTTGCTGCTCATCACTAAGCGGTAAATACGGTAATCTAAATACAGGGTTTACTGCACCTGTCATCATCAATGCGGTATTAATAGCAATCGGGTTTGGTTCACAGAACAACCAGTTCATTAATGGTTGTAACGACGCATTTAGCTCGTTACTTGGCGTATCCATTAACTGACGAAATAACCCAGGTATTAAGTTAGAAGTAACCGAAATAACACCGTGCGCTTTATGTGTGTGGCGCGCATCGTGACTTTCGTCATCGTTACCCGACCAACATGCAATACCTTGTTGTTCATAATGGGCAATACGTTCATTACCGCCACACTCTTTAACACCAATAAAATATTCATGCTTAGCGAGTGGCTCAATAATATCAGGTGTTAGGTCTTGACCTGTTCGCCCTGCTACGTTGTAAATAAAGGCAGGTCCAATATCTAACACGCGCTTAAAGTGCTCTTTAACACCCGCAATAGACGTACGTCCGTAATATGGATTAATTTGCAGTGCTGCATCCATACCGCTGGCAAAGCCATATTTAGTTGCTTTAATCGCTTCACGGGTGTTGTTACTACCGGTATTACCGACAATAACCAGTTTGTCACCATACTTGTTTGCACTGTGCGCTATAAGCATTAAATGCTCTTCCCAGTTCATTAACTGGCCTTCGCCTGTTGTGCCACCAACTACAATGCCGTCAACGCCTGCTGCAATTTGTATTTCTACGAGTTCATCGTACTTTGCGAGATCTATTTCACCGTTTGCTAAGTATGGCGTTTTAATAGCTGTAATAAGACTTGCTTGTTTAATTTGGTCTAGGGTGCGCATAAAAAATCATTATTTATAAAACTTGCGCTATTTGTAACATAATTGCCGGTACTTTTGGAGGTGTAAACACACATTTAATTATAAAATTTCTTGTGTTATTAAGTTTGGTAATACAAAATGAACAACTGTATATATGAACAGTATTTTATTTTTAACGATACCAGAGGCTTTATGCGTTTATCTGACTACTTAGCAACTCATTTTTATAACACCGATGAACTGTGCCAAGCATTAAATATAGATGCAGATACACTTTTAGCTTGGCAAGAGCGAAGCGTTTTCCCAAAACCAAGTTACTGTATTAAAAGTCAACTTAGCTGCAGCTCATATTCAGGTTTGTATGAATGCGAAGAGTATGACGACTATTACTCGCGCGGCTGTGTTAATTGGGGTCAAGGTCTTTTAAAACAAAAAATAGAATCATCAAGCCATGCTTTTAATTATTTTGCACAGCAATATACTGCAAGCCTAACTAAACTCGCTCAGCAAGGATTTACGTTTAGCGAAGAGCTATTTGGCTGCGAAATAGACGAGCACTTGCAGCAAATTTGGCAACAGTTTTTATGCAGTAAGTACGGCGTGCTTACTCAAAATGGATTAATAGACGAAATAGTCTCGGTAGATATTGGCAGGCTATTAGTTGACGACATTACAGAACTGCGCAGTAAAACGAGCTTAAACCAAGAAGAAAGAGCGCTACTGCACCCCGCCATGAAGCTTTTAAACAAAGCATTAGGGCATGGCGCCGATCATGAAAAACAACACACATTACGCACCCGCTATATAGATGCACTTATTTTAAAATACGACTTATCTATAAAATAGCTTTGCAATAGTTTGATTATTTATTATTTTAGGATTATTTTACGAAAAACAAGATCTGTTAACTTAATTGTTACGTAAAACATGATTTAAAGGCACTGACTCAATGACAATCAAAACAAAAATAAGTGTAATTTCTGCTGTAATCACTATCCTGTCTTTTAATACGCTAGCTAAAGCTAACCACGAAATAGCAAATGACGACATAATAAAAATGCAGCGTGCAGCACTTGCTAAAAACACTGCGAATAAAGGCTTTGGCCCACAATCTCCACGCAATATTGATAATTATAAAGGCGAAAACACCGTAGTTTTCTCTCATGCCCCAACTTCATCAAATATGAACTTATGTAATATACACCTTCATAAAAATGCTGAACATGCCGGTGGCGAGTTTAGTAAATATGCCGGAAATGGTAATGGAAAAGGCTTTAAAAGTGGCTACTTATATTCAGGCTCTTTAACTAAAAGTGAAAGTAAACCAGCAAAAATTGAAATTTGTCCGAGCGATCACGGCGCGCTTTTAGTTGGCGATACCATTGAGGTTCATAACGTTCATACGTCAGCAATTGTAAAACCAGGCCCTACCTTGGGTAGCTGTTTAAGTGATTCGATTAAAAATCCGCAACTACGTGTTGAAGCCCAAGTATATGTATTAGTAAACGATGCTAACGCACTTGATTTTGCTCAAATAAGCACCGTGTCATCTGTTAATGGTTACTATCAAGCTATTGCTACACCTACAAATACGGGTAAACCGGTTGTTTATAGCGGTTCAACTACTGGTCCTAGTTACAACGAGACAGGCTCTCCTTTTCAAGTAACATGGTCAGTTAAACCAAAAGTAGCAAAGGTTGATATAAACAGTGTTGGCAAATGGTGTGAAAGTAACACCTTTAATGAAGATCATGCTCACGGCGTACGAAATCTCGTAATAAATCCTGCATTACTCTCTAAAATCAATAATTAAAATTTAGCCAAATAAAAAACAACCCGCTAATTAGTGGGTTGTTTTATTATGACCGTTAAAATGTGTATTACGCTTAATGGGATAAAAATGTCACATTAAATGTATTTAAATCTTCATATGTAATACATGTTTGCTCATTGGTATTAAGCTCAACAACACCACAGTAAGAACCAGTTATAAACACTTGCCCTGCTTTTAAATTAATTCCCTTTGCTGATAAGTAATTAACCGCCCAATAAAGTGGAAGCTGCGCAAGCTCTGCAGGATGCACACCCGCCAGGTTTAACTCCAACTCAGTTTGCTTAACGTTAATATTTACAGTACTTGCGTTATACGCTTTGGCTTTATCTATTTGTGGGCCTAAATACACGCCTTGATTAGATAGGCCATCGGCCAGCTTTTCAATGTGCGTGCTTGGAGTGTCTTCATCAAACCTTTTTTGGATAAGCTCAAGTGCCAAGTGGGCGCTGGCAAATGCAGTATCCACGTCTTCATTTGTATAGGTATTATTACTTAGTAAATCGCTTTGTAAAATAAATGCAATTTCTGGTTCAATAAGCGCTTTATTGTTTGTTGTATACAGTGGGCAATTTTCAGCTTGTTTTATAGGTGCATGTAAAAGAGGCGCTAATATAATTGAGCCATCATCTAAAGGCAGCATACACTTCCAGCCATATACAGTTTGATCATTTAAGTAAATCATCAACTTTTGTACTTCTATTGCATCGTCAGTCGAGTCTAGTACTAACTCTTTAGGAAAGTTTGAACGTGCTGGGTTTTCATCTCTTTGTGCTAATAAGTGAGTAGCAATTAGTTTTAGCTGTATTGAGTTGTTCACATAAATCTCTTTAAAATACGTTACTGGTTAAGTAGTAAATAGGGAGGGTTATATTATTAATGTATTAGCTTAGGCATTAGAACATCATGTTAAATGCCTATAATTAAAATTGTATTTAAAACAAAGCGTGGTAATTATTTAAGTATCAATAGATTTAAGCGAACGTAAAAACAACCCTAAGCCGCCAAACGCTAAAATTATAATAACAATCAAATCAAACGACGTCATAGTTCGCATACTAAATCGCACACTCGATATAACGCCAAATATTAGTGCGGTTGACGAACCTAGAGATAGCACCCAGCCTAAAATATTTTTAGAATTATAAAAAATCAGACCCACACCAAATATAAACGGGATCATAACCATGCCGCCTGTAACGCCAAAGCCACCTAAAGCATTAACACTATAAATGCGAGAACTTAGTCCAAAATTAGAGGTCACCGAAATTGCGTTTAGCAGCATATAAAAGCCACCGCACATCATAATTAAACCAATAAAAAAATGCCCAATACCACCAGAGCTTCCACCAGCACCTTTCATTATTAATTATTCCTTTTATATTTTTAACTTAATCGTTTTAAATGGTAATTACTCGGCTATTAACATTGACCGCAGTCTACATAATCAATCAGTGCACACGCGAAAGCACTTATCGCGTGATTACATGCCAAATAACATAAAACCAAGATAAAAAACCGTGCAAAATTGCCCATAACACAGACTCGTTAGCACTCCATGAAATAGCAATTGCTAGGGCTGTACCAAAAGAGACTCCATATTTTACTATTTCATTTCTTGAGTTTCTCATTAGTTATATTCCTAATTTTTAACTTATACCAATCTGCTTATATATGGGGTCTATTTAACGTTAAGAAAATTACGCTAGAACTAGGCAAAAATTTTTATATCTAGTTGTTCTAAATAAAAAATTTTTAACGACGTTATAGTGCAATTTAATTCGTTAAATTGATCAAAGATTTATGCAGGTTGGTATTATTAGCTGCTTGATTTGCTTACTAAAACTGAAAGCTCTTTACCATCAAGATTAATACTTGCTTCTTTGCCTAGTTCAACAACTAAAGAGGGAGCCATATGTTTTCCACCTAGCTTCAGGTCAGTTGCTAAACTAACAGTAGAATCATCAATTGGCGTTACTGTAAGAGCAAAACTATACGAATTATAAACTGAAACTGATGCCTCTTCATTTGAATTTACAACTAAAGTAGGTGAGCCAATTAGGTTTTTATTATTATAAAATTTGGCCTTCACTACAAAACTATCATTAGCTTGTGCAAATGAGGCAAAGCCTAACAATGCTATAATTGCGATTAATTTTTTCATTATTATTTCCATATAAATTGATACAGCTTAAAGCTATTAAGGCTTTATTGGCTGTGATTTTTCAGCTAGCAATTTACCAACTAATGATAAAAAAACTTATGTTTTAGCTCTGGTGAAGTAACCAACACCCAGTGAACTAATATAGAACAACACTCCAAATACACTAATATCAATGAGTAGCTTTAGAATGTCAAAAGTATCTGTAAACACAAGATACTCAAAAGCAAATAAGTGAAATATAACTTTTGATCCAAAATACGCAGTTAATAAAGGGATTACAAAAATAAGAATAGATTGATTAGATTTATTAATTTCCATACCCATGTCTCCATTATTGGTTTAATTAACTCAGCTCTAAAAATATAACACACAAAAAATATATAAATAGTTAGCTATTTTGAGTCTCTTACTCAGTACCACTCGGACTATTTATGGCTGACTAAAATGCCATATTATATTTCTATAATTTACACCAGAGAACTTTAATGTAAACAACAAATTAAATAGGCTATTTATTAGAGTGGGTTGTGATACCAAAACGACTTTAATAAAGTTATGAACCTCTTTTGATTTCGACGCACTGTGCATTAACAAAAAAGAGTCCTAATAGGTTTCATTGATATTGGCGAAGTAGAGTATTTAGGCAGGTTAGAGTGTAAGAATAAAAGGTGATGTAGGTTAACAGCACCTATTTGAGTATTTACTTTATGATATGTAATTTAGCTAAGTATTTTAATACGTACCATAATAGGCACTATAAAAAGAATTTAACCAATTGATTTATATACATCAATACTACTATTGGTTAAAAGCCCAGTAACTTGCGTACCAAACGCTTTAAAGTGTGGCTCGCTTTTATGCGCTTCAAAGTGCTCGTCAGACGCCCACTGTTCGCTAACAACGTAGTCGGTATGTTCATCATCACTTTTTACCGATAGTTCATAACGTAAGCACCCTACTTCTTGGCGCGATGACTTTTGTAAGTTTTCAAGTGCTGTAAGCATCACATCTGCATCAATATTTTTGCACGACAGTGCAGCTATAACCGTTAACATGTGTATTCCTTCTTAAAAGTTAAGGTGTAGATAATCTACACCTTAAAATATTTAGTTTAACTTTGCGTTTGAGGTAAGTTTACTGATCCCACTGCGGCGCAAATTCTGGTGTTGCTTGGCGGTCGCCACAATCTAGGCCATCAATGCGGGCTATGTCTTCATCATCTAATTTAACGTGGTCGTTAAAGTTATCTTCTAAGTTTTTACGCTTAGTTGATGATGGAATTGTCGTCATACCACTGGCGTTAACCCATGCTAAAACAACTTGTGCTGGACTTGCATCGTGCTTTTTAGCAATGTCGATAATGGTTTGATCTTTAAGTACTTTGCCTACTACAAATGGCATGTACGCTGTTACATGAATGTCGTGCTGAGCACAAAATGCGCGTAATTTAGTATTAGTTAAATATGGGTGCACCTCAACCTGATTGGTAAATATTTCACGCGAGTCAAGCGTTTGCATTGCTTCATTTAAGTTTGCAATGGTGAAGTTTGATACACCAATGTGCTTAGTTAAACCAAGCTGCTTCGCTTTTAGTAATTCAGTGAGGTATTCACTCATTGGCTCGTCGTTAGCAGGCGATGGCCAATGAATTAGCAGTAAGTCGACCGAATCAACTTGTAGCTTTTCAAGTGACTTTTTAACGCTTGGGATAAAGTCGCTTTTATTTAATTTGTTATTCCACACTTTGGTAGTTAAGAATATTTCACTGCGCGGAATATTACTATCTTTTATGGCTTGACCTACTTGCTCTTCGTTGCCATAAATTTGTGCGGTGTCAATATGGCGAAACCCAACTTCGAGCGCCATTTTTACTGAGTTATAGGCAGTGTCGCCCTCTAAGCGGAATGTTCCCATACCGAGTTCTGGCATTTCTATTACACGTTTTGTCATGGTTTATCCTTATAAAATAATCGGTTTGAAATACAAACTTTTAAAAGTTTTACGAAATACACCTTTTACTTCTTATTACGACTGTCACTTAAAAATCTATGACCTCATAACAGGTATGAGGTCATTAATTTTAGTTTCAAGGTTAGGGTCTGTTAATCTTTAGAGATTACATTTGCAGCAGTGTATTTGGTATTTAGGCAAGGCAGAGCCTATGCAGTGTGGTTGTTCCACATTAATAGGCGATAACGCAGCATAAATGCCAAATACGCGCTGCCTGTAGGTTCTTCCTAGGGTGGATTTACTCTTTGTCCCTCGATTTTTACTTAGCCCACTAGGTTACAAACCTCGCTCCGTGATTAAATCCTCCCTAGATTGAACAAATTTAATCCTAAAAGGTCAACAGACCCTGCTAAGGCTTTATGCTTGCGGAATTTCACGTTTATCAAGCATACCGCTGTAGCGTGTAACACCAAGTGCTAAAACAGAGATAACGGCGCCTATCCATGCTGTATCTTGCAGGGTCATGTTCTCTACTACGCTACCACCAATAATTGAGCCAAGTGCAATACCAATATTAAATGCGGCTATGTTTAAACCTGATGCAACATCTACCGCATTTGGCGTGTGCTTTTGTGCTTGCTTTACTACATAAAGTTGCAAGCCTGGCACATTACCAAAAGCAAATGCGCCCCAGACTAAAATAGTAAGTACAGCAGCAATTTTTGATTCCATCGTAAAAGTAAATATCAGTAAAATAATACTCAAAGCGCTGAATATAATGCTCAGTGCGCTAATTGGGCCGCGTTTGTCGGCCAACTTTCCACCCCAAATATTACCTATCGCTACCGATACACCGTAAACAAGCATTATTAAAGCAATAGCCGAAGGCGCAAAACCTGTTTGTTGCTCTAAAATAGGTGCTAAATAAGTAAACGCTGTAAACGTGCCGCCGTATCCCAATATCGTCATTAAATACACGAGTAATAAACGCGGTTTTACAATTACTTGTAGTTGTTCTTTAAACGTGGCTGGTATTGATTGTTTTAAGTTTTTTGGCACTAAAATAGAGCTGCCGATTAATGCAATTAAACCTAATACCGACACAACTAAAAACGTTGCACGCCAACCAAAGTGTTGTCCAATCCATGTACCTAGTGGCACACCAGTTACTAGTGCTACAGTAAGCCCGGTAAACATAATTGCAATTGCACTGGCTTCTTTGTCTTTGCTTACTAGACTTGTGGCAATCATCGATCCGATTGAAAAAAACACACCATGGGCAAGCCCCGTTAAAATGCGCGCAAGTATTAATGTTTCGTAACTTGGCGCTTGCCAAGCGAGTAAGTTACCCAATACAAACAAGCCCATTAAGCTTATTAAGACCACTTTACGATTCCAACGACCCGTTAAAGCTGTTAGCACCGGTGCACCAATAGCAACGCCAACCGCATATAAACTTACAAGCAAACCCGCTGAAGGTAGGCTTACGCCTAAGTCGTTTGCAATGGTGGGTACTAATCCCACTATTACAAACTCAGTTGTTCCTATTGCAAATGCGCTTAAGGTAAGCGCCCACAAAGCCAATGGCATAGTTATATCCTCATTAATATTTGAAGAATGTAGTTTGGCTAAAATATCGTTTGCAAAAAATAGCATTAGTGACAAAATACTTTTGTTAATAATGCAAAGATGGTGTTGGTATATTATGGCGGTTCATTCAAAAACTGAAGATTTAGAAACGTTTATAACGGTAGTAGATTGCGGAAGCTTTTCGGGGGCAGCTAATTTGCTCGATCAACAAGTGGCTAAAGTGTCGCGAGCTGTATCACGCCTTGAAAATACACTGCAATGCACTTTACTAAACAGAACAACACGCCGATTAGAACTTACCGAAGAGGGCCATACTTTTATAAAATATGCGCGCGAAGGATTAAATACGCTTTATACCGGTGAAGAAGCCATAAAGCTTTTAAAACAAGCGCCAAGTGGCAAGCTGCGAATAGATGCGGCAAGCCCTTTTGTATTGCACCAACTTACGCCTTTAATTGACGAATTTGCCAAGCATTACCCCCACATAACGCTTGATATAACCTCACACGACAGCATTATTGATTTACTTGAACATAAAACCGATTTAGCCATACGCATTGGTGATTTAAAAGACTCAAACTTACATGCTCGTAAACTCGGCAGTAGTCAGTTACGTATTGTAGCCAGCCCAGAATATATAAAAAACAACGCAGCAATTATACAAATAGATGACTTACAAAATCATAAGTTAATTGGTTTTAGTGACTCCCCAAAATTAAACACTTGGCCGTTAGTAAAGCCCGCTTTATTTACGTTTTCGCTTAGCGCAAGCAGCGGCGAAACAGTGCGCCAACTATGTATTGCAAACCAAGGCGTTGCGCTACTTTCTCACTTTATGATTGGCAATGACCTAAAAACAGGTAAATTAGTTGAAGTGTTACCCAGTGCAGTTAGCTCTCCTAATAATCGAGAGGTTGTACAAGCCGTGTATTATAAAAACAGTGCGGTATCGTCTCGAATTGTGGCTTTTTTAGATTTTATAAAGCCCAGGCTTAGTTTATAAATTTTGGGCATTGATGTGCTTATCAAATATTTCACATTATTTTTTGACGCTTTTTAATAATCAAAAAGTATAAATAATAAAAGTATTAATTAAAGGTATTAATCAAAATGGATTCTTTAACGCAGGTAGCATTAGGCAGTGCTGTAGGTTATGCGGTGTTAGGCAATAAAATAGGTCGAAAAGCCGTTTTATGGGGAGCAATTCTAGGCACGCTCCCTGATTTAGATGTATTTTTGCCATATGGCGGATCTGTAGAAGCATTTACTTACCACCGTGGCTTTAGCCATTCGTTATTAATACATTTATTAATTAGCCCGCTCATTGTATGGCTAATATTAAAAGTACACGCGGGAATGCAAACTTATAAAGTGCGCTGGTTTTGGCTAGTATTTTTAAGCTTATCTACACATGCCCTATTAGACAGCCTAACGGTATACGGTACACAACTACTCTGGCCTTTTACTGAGTACCCCTTTGCGGTTTCTAGTGTGTTTATTATTGACCCCGCTTACACGCTTCCTTTATTAATTGGCGTAATATGTACGCTAATACCCAAAATAAAAGCAGCAACGGCTTATCGTATAAATGCAGCAGCCTTAGTTTTAAGTAGTCTATATTTATTTTGCGCTTTAATTTTAAAAGTAAATATTGATGACAAAGTAAAAACGGCTCTCAACAACAGGCAAATACCAGTCAATGCGTATGTTAGTACGCCTGCTCCGCTAACTACTTTGCTGTGGCGTATTGTTGTGATGTCTGACGGACAATACTACGAAGGTTATGCATCAGTATTTGACGCGCCCAGCGATGTTACATTAACGGCTTATCAAACAACGCCTTCACTGTTAAATAATATTAGCGATGAATGGGCTATAAAACGCTTGCAGTGGTTTACTAAAGGGTTTTATTCGGTGCGCCAACAGCAAAGCAATATTGTACTTTCTGATTTACGTATGGGCATGGAGTGCAACTATGTGTTTAATTTTGTAGTGGGTCAAAAAAATGATTCAGAAGTGAGCATTGGTAACTTTGAAAAAATAAGTCAAAGACCAAACTTAAACAATCTTCATAAAATATGGAACAGGATTTGGCAACCAAATGTGTCTTTAGCATCACCCGCTGCAAAAAATGACTGCAATAGCGAATAACGGCATATTATAAGATTTGTACTAACTTGAGTAAGATAAGTGAAGTTCAAGCAGCAATTAAACTAAATAGCTCACTAGAGTGATTGCTGCTTTTTTTGCTGATACATTGCAACATCAGCATCTTGAATCATATCCTCAACCGATTTACCTGTATCGTGTTTAAAGTGTGTTACCCCTACACTGTAATCAATTTTGTATGGCTTGTTTAAGGTATTATTAGCATGCGCTATTGCATCCGCAAACCTTTGTAAAACAAACTCTGCTTTTGTCTCGTCTGAGTCGCTTAACATCGCAACAAATTCATCTCCGCCAAGTCGACCTATGACTTCACAATCACGAAATGAACTAAGCATAATTTGTGCAAATTTATTTAATACAAAATCGCCTTCGTGGTGTCCATAAATATCATTAATTTGTTTAAACTTATTGAGATCAAACAATATAAACGACATTGATACTTTGTTTCGCCTACATACATTTAGCGTATGTTCGGCAAGGTTTAAAAAGCCACGTCGATTAGAGATTCTTGTTAACTCATCAATTGTGGCTAGTTGAATTGATTGAATTTCTCGCTCGACTAACGTGCCTAAATCTCTTAGTAATTGTTTTTCTTCATCATTGAGTTGTCTAGGTTTATTATCGGCAAGGCACAAAGTGCCTATAATGACTCCTTCCCTTAATTTTAAAGGAAAGCCTGCATAAAAGCGTACTTTAGGATCGCCTGTAACAAAGGGGTTATCAAAAAACCTTTCGTCTTGAGCTGTATCTGGGATTATTAATAACTCGTCTTGATTTATGGTGTGGCCACAAAATGAGGTTTCGCGAGGAAGCTCAGCCGCATCAAGCCCCTGCCTTGATTTAAACCACTGGCGGTCTTCGTCAATCAAAGTAACCAATGAAATAGAAACATTAAACATACGCTTGGCAATACGAGTAACACGATCAAAGCGCTCTTCATGAGACGTATCTAGAATTTTTAATGCTCTAAGCGCGTGTAATCGCTCAGCTTCGTTATTTGGAATCTCAGGTTTAATCATTAAAGCTCTATTAATTTTAAATGTTTTATAAATTACGAAACTGGAGCGAATATTTTCGAGTATATAATCCGATAAACTTATTTAAACTATAAACAGTCTGCCTATTCAAACTAGAACATTACCTAAAAATAGCAATAAATAAATATTTATAAATATCAGTAAGTCGTGCCTAAATAAATATAAGATTCAATCCGCAAAAAATTATGATTTAAACAGGTGGGAGTAGTGGTTGATACAACATAGCTACTCTTTAATGAAAAAGTAGTAGTGGCTATTTAGTTTTATTTAAATAACCACTGGATTTGGCATACTTACAAAAATAAACACTTTAATTTTGGTGCTCATATTGTCCACGGTAAACTTCAAATACTTTTAAAACAGTATGTTGCTCTTTAGTTAGGTTATCAAACCAATCATCAAACAGCTCATCATCTTCTTGCTCGCTTAGTGCCATATACCTTGCTAGTAACTCTACAATATCATTGTGGTTGCAGGTTAAAGGATTTACTTGTTGCGCCAAGGTACTGTGGTCGCGCTCTCTTAGGGTTTCCATCACCCCTTGATCAATTTGTTCTTGTTGTTGTGTTGCGTCACTCATACATAACCTCTGTAATAACTTTATAACCGTATTTGTTAACGTTTTAACTCTTAAATATAGTTATAACAGCCTAAACGCCAATAGCCAGCATTTTTGATTCAAGTGCTTATTTTTTGATTTGTTTGCGCAAATAGCCAGCAATTACGGCCTTTTTGAGGAACATTTAAATAATTTGCAATGGGAGAATAAATACGTTAAATTGAAATGATATACTATCACATATCATTTATTGAGGCGTATTATGAAACCAAATATTCATCCTGATTACCACGTGGTTGCTTTTCACGATACCGCTGCCGATTCTTACTTTATTATTGGCTCAACCATAAAAACGAGCCGCACAGTAGAAATAGACGGTAATACATATCCATACGTACCTATTGATGTATCAAGTGACTCGCACCCATTTTATACAGGCAAGCAAAAAACAACCGCTACAGATGGCCGCGTTGCGCAGTTTAATCGTCGTTTTAAAAGTTTATCGACTGTTAAAAAGGAAAAGGTATGAAAGTATTAAGCTCTCTAAAAAGTGCCAAGCAACGTCCGGGGTGTCAAATTGTAAAACGCAAAGGCCGCGTATTTGTAATTTGTAAAAACAACCCACGCTTTAAAGCAGTACAAGGAATGAAAAAGAAATAAGTTAAACGGGGATGCTCAACATATAATTAGGTAGCTTGCTTAAGCTACCTAATTTAGGGGGGACTATTTTACCACTACTGAAAACTCTGGCACTGCCTGAATTACTTTTTTTACCGTACAGGTATTAACGGCTGCAATAAGCGCCTTTTTATATTTATCAGGGAAGCCTTCTGGTAAGTTAATCTCAATTGAAAATAGCTTTTTACCGTTGTCATCTACATTTTCGTTATTTTGAGTAAGCGTCATACCTTGCGTTGAAATATCACGCTGCTCGCAAAACTTACGCGCATAAAAACCTGCACATAAAACCATACTTACTAAAAAATAATCAAACGGTTCTGGATACTCTGCATTGCCACCAGCGTTTACGCTTTGATCGCTTATTACTTCTAGGTCGCCAAATTTAGCGCTTTGCTTTTGGCCTTCTAACATTGAAACTGAAATTTCCATTGTGTTTCCTTATATTTATTGCTGCAGATATCTTTAACGCAATTAGCTTAAAAGTAGCTACTAAAGATACATATAGTCTAGGTTTATGAACCGAACAGTAATTCAAAGAACCCTGGAGGCTCGTGTAACTCATGATATTTTTTACGTAAATCATCTATATTTTTCAGTGGTTCTTTTGCCGCACTTAGCCCCTGCTCGTTTGCTGCTTTTTTTGCAAGTTCAGCTTGCGCAATCACTTTATCAAGGCCCTGCAATGACTGCTCAGGTTTTTTGTAAAACTTACCTGTTTTACTCACTTTAACCAGCTTTATAAATTCATCAATCGCAGTATTAAATTCACTAAGTTGAGTTGCCTGCACCGCTTGTTTATATGCAAGGCCCGTGTTTTTCATATTTACTTCAAGATCGACAGGTTCCTCGGCTAAAACCAATGAGCTAAATAATAACGCAATATTTAATAAGAAATATTTCATGAACAACCTTATGAATGAAAGACGCCTAATTGTATCAATTAAAGTAAAAAAAGTAACTCTACTACTCTGAACTTTGGAAGCTATCTGTAAAGCCCCTTTACAGTTTGTATTAGACGTAAAAGACAGAGCTTAATCTTTAAACTTATGGAAATGGGTTATCACGCTATACCGCTAAGATATAAAACCTTAAAAGTCACAAAAAACAATCCCATAAAACACAACAACTAAACCAAAGATAAAATTAGATTCCTATTTATATCATTAAAAATCAACAGCTAAAAAAATAAAAAAAAGGCAAACAAGATAAAAAACAAAAATACATTGCTAATAATATAAACCAAAAGTTAACTGAAACACTTTAAACCATTGTTTTAACTATATTTTAACAATCGTCTTATCTTCTTTTTTTGTAGATTCAGCGATAATTTATTGCCTAAATACCTGCAAGTGTTAAACATGGGTACGCGATGTAAATTTTGTATACAAATAATTACTAACATGAATTTTATATTGCACTTAAGTTTTAAAAAAACAAATAATTCATCTAGGGGATAACATGAAATCTTATAACCAACTCTCACGCAGCATAAAAACAGCTCTTTGTTTAAGTGCAATTGGTTTGTCACATACTGCTATTGCAGCAGATGCTAAGGATACAAAAATAGAACGAGTTGAAGTAACTGGTTCAAAAATTAGTCGAGTAGGTGCAATTGCACCGGCACCAGTAACTGTAATTACTGGCGAACAACTTCTTAATACCGGTGCAGTAAATATCGGTGAAGCGTTAAATAAACTACCTGCACTAGGTAATACATATTCTTTAGCAAACTCAGGCCGCTTTATTGGTACTGCAGGCCTAAATATTCTTGATTTACGTAACATGGGTACTGACCGTACGCTTGTACTTGTTAATGGTAAACGCCACGTTTCGAGCTCAGCTGGTTCACAATCTGTTGATACTAATACCATACCGAGCGTATGGGTTGAACGTGTAGAAATTGTAACTGGCGGTGCTTCTGCTGTTTATGGTGCTGATGCTGTAACAGGTGTTGTTAACTTTATCTTAAAAGATAACATAGAAGGTTTAGACTTTACTGTAACTAAAGGCGTTTCTGATCTAAGTGACTACAACAATGAAAAGGCAACCTTTTCATATGGTAAGAACTTTGATGATGGCCGTGGTAATGCTGCATTTGCAGTTGAATACTCAGCTCAAGACTCTTTAAATGCATTAGATCACCCTTGGACTGACGGTTCATACTCAAGCCTACGTAACCAAGCTCAAAACGATTCAAATAAAGACGATCCAAATTTCCCAGATAAAATTTATACATCAAATGCTGGTTACTATGCGATTAATAACGCAGGTGTATTTAACCTAGGTAGTGGTTATGTAAATACATTTAATGCTGATGGCTCTCAACGTGATATTTATACCGGTGATAATGTTGACGGTCTTCTATGTGCAAATTGTGATTCGTTTAACCTAGCGCAGTTTGATGAAATACAACCAAAATTTGAGCGTTACAACGTAAACTTTAAAGTTAACTATGATGTAACTGAAGATATTAATGCATATTTTGAAGCTAAATATGTGAACAGCGAAGGCGAAAGCATTGGGCAACCTGCGTTTTTCTTTGGCGACCCTCGTAATACAATACAAATAGACAACGCATTCTTGGATTCTAGCGTTAAGACGCTTATGGAAGAAGCTGGTGTTGAATCAATAAATGTACTTCGTATGATGACTGATTTAGGTCGCCGCATTGAAAACAATACACGCGAAACAACTCGATTTGTAGCAGGCCTTAAAGGTACGGTATTTAATGATTGGGATTTAGATGCATCTATTGTACGTGGTAAAACAGAATTAGAGCGCGTTAATGGCGCTAATATGATTCTCGAAAACTACTCTAACGCACTTGATGCCGTAGATGATGGCAATGGTAACATTGTGTGTAGAAGTGAAGCAGCACAAGCAGAGGGCTGTGTTCCTGTAAATATCATGGGCTTTGGTGCGCCAAGTGATGCTGCAATTGACTACATTAATACAGTTTCTACAGGTACATCAGAAATCACTCAAACTGTAGTATCTGCTTCTTTAGCCAATGGTGCATTATTTGAATTACCTGCAGGTTATGTAGGTATGGCTTTTGGTGTTGAGTACCGTAAAGAAGAAAGTGAAACGAAAGAACCAAACAATGCTGAAGGTACTTTCTTTAATGCACTTGGCGAAGACAAAGGCGACTTTGATGTAAGTGAAATTTTTACAGAAGTATCAATTCCACTACTTTCTGATATGCCATTTGTTCAAGACTTAGTCTTAGATGCTGCTGTACGTTATGCTGATTACAGCACAATTGGCGATGCAACTAGCTGGAAATTAGGACTTGATTGGACTCTAAACGATGAACTTCGTTTTCGTTTAACTCAATCAGAAGCGCTAAGAGCGCCAAATATTGGTGAAATTTTTGGTGCACCGAGCCAAACTTTTTACAATGTTGACGATCCTTGTCAAGCTGACAACTTAAATGATTTACAAAACAGTAGTACACGCCGTGCCAACTGTGCTGCATTAGGTGTTCCAGAAGGTTTTGATTCTGACTATGACTCACAAACACTTGAAGGTTTACAAAGTGGTAACCGTGATGTAAAAGGTGAAGAGTCTACAAGTACTACTATTGGTTTAGTGTACCAACCAGAGTTTATTGAAAACGCAACACTAACTATCGATTACTGGAAGATTGAGCTTGAAGATGCAATCTCGACTATCAGTGCACAAGATATCCTAGATCGTTGTGTTGATAGCGGCTCAGGTATTTCGAATCAATATTGTAGCCTTATTACACGTGATGCAAACAGTGAGATTTCGCTAATTCAAAACTCAGTACTTAATGTATCAGGTCAAGAAGCATCTGGTGTTGACTTTGAGTTAGGTTACGACTTTGATGCGCTTGAAGGTAGCTTTAAAACGCGCTTTATTGGTACATATTTGATTGAGCGTAAAGAGTTTCCATTCCAAGATGAACCTAGCGACTACATTGAATATGCAGGCGTTACAGGTGAAGCGCAATGGCAAGCTAACTTAAATATCGAATACAGCTACGAGAACTTATACACATCTTTAAGCACTCGTTATATCGAAGAAGTAAGCTTATACACAGACCAAGATTTAAGCGATAACCCTAACCCAAATAGTTTAACTACTTTTGGTACATACATAATTACTGATATGACAGTTGGTTATAACTTTGACAATGGTGTTGGCTTAAAAGTGGGCGTTGATAACCTATTCAATCGTGAACTACCTTATGGCACACGTGGTGATGGAAGCGGAAGCGCTAGCTACGACAATATTGGACGTTTTGGCTACATTACTTTTTCATATAGCATGTAAGTTTAATTGTTAATATAAAGGCCCTTAATTGGGCCTTTTTACTTTTTAAAGATGAAATTTACTCATTTTAGATTTATGAGTAACAAAAGATACGTATTTAAAATCACTTTATAAAAACAAAAAAATCACACAAATAAAACATTAAAGTTCAATAAGTGTTCTTTAAAAGATTTTTAACTAAATAACCCTTCCCTAAAAAGTAATGATAACCCCCCTACAAAGTTCATTATTAACACGCCAATGAAAACAAAAAACATTAAATGATAATGAGAAGTATATATAAAAAACAACAACCCTTCTTAATTACAAATTTGTAGCAAATAATTAAAAAAATATTAGTGTTAAAAACGCAACAAAATGTACTTTATAAAAATTGATACAGGATTAACTTATTAAAATCCATCTAGATACCTCCCTTCTATTACTAGTTTTACCGTGCAATAATCGCCGCCCTCATAAAAAAGTTATAGGGCTTTATCCAAATACAAACTGCATTTGGATAAAACTACATTGTATTTAATTACTATAAAATGTTCTCTGGGAATCAAATGAAACGTCATAATTTACTTTCTACTAGCATTAAATGTGCATTAATTACTGCTGCTGCAACAGCAAGTAATTCTGTGCTTGCACAAGATGAGCAAACAACAAAAATTGAACGTGTTGAAGTAACGGGTTCACGTATTTTACGTGAAGGTGCTATTGCGCCTGCACCGGTTACAGTCATCAGTGGCGAGCAGCTAATGAACACTGGCGCAGTAAACATTGGTGAAGCGCTAAATAACTTACCTGCACTTGGCAATACATATTCTATGGCTAACTCAGGCCGTTTTATTGGTACTGCGGGTTTAAATATTCTTGATTTACGTAACATGGGTACAGATCGTACTTTGGTACTTGTAAATGGCAAGCGTCATGTATCAAGCTCTGCAGGTTCTCAATCTGTAGATACCAACACTATTCCAAGTGTATGGGTTGAACGTGTAGAGATAATTACCGGTGGTGCATCTGCTGTATACGGTGCTGATGCGGTAACAGGTGTTGTTAACTTTATATTAAAAGACAACATTGAAGGTATGGACTTTAGCGTTACACGTGGTTTTGCCGATTTAAGCAGCTACAACAACGAAAAAGCGACGTTCTCATACGGCTCTAACTTTGATAACGATCGTGGTAATGCAGCTTTTGCTATTGAATACTCAGGCCAGGATTCATTAAACGCGCTTGATCACCCTTGGACTAGCACTTCGTTTAGTAGTTTACGTAATCAAGCCCAAACAGAAGTAAACAAAGATAGCGCAGCTTTCCCTGATAAAATCTTAACACCTAATGCTGGTTATTACGCTATTAATAACGCCGGTGTTTATGCACTTGAAGATGGATATACTAATAGCTTTAACGCCGACAGCAGCGCTCGCGACTTATACATAGGTGATAATGTAGATGGCTTGTCGTGTGCAAACTGTGATTCGTTTAATCTTGGTCAATTTGAAGAGATTCAACCTGAGTTTGAGCGCTACAACGTAAACTTTAAAGTTAACTACGATGTTACCGACGACTTAAACGTTTACTTTGATGCTAAATATGTAAACAGCCAAGGTGAAAGCATAGGCCAACCTGCATTTTTCTTCTTTGACGATGAAAACAGCATCAAAATCGACAACCCTTACCTAGACCCAGCCATTAAAGCACGTATGGAAGAGGAAGGTGTTGATTCGATCATGGTTAACCGCATGATGACCGACCTTGGCCGCCGCATTGAAAACAATACGCGTGAAACAACGCGCTTTGTTACCGGCTTAAAAGGTACTGTATTTGAAGATTGGGAATTAGATACATCAGTTGTTTATGGCCAAACTGATCTAGAGCGTGAAAACGGCGCTAACATGATTGTAGCCAACTACTTTAATGCACTTGATGCAGTTGAAGATACAAATGGTAACGTAGTATGTCGTAGTGCTGCAGCCCAAGCTGATGGCTGTGTTCCTGTAAATATTATGGGGTTTGGTTCGCCATCTCAACAAGCCATTGATTACATTAATACGGTATCTGTTGGCACATCAACTATTAAGCAAACAGTTATTTCTGGCTCACTTGCTAATGGCGCTATTTTTGAATTACCAGCGGGCTATGTAGGTGTTGCATTTGGTGCTGAGTACCGTAAAGAAGAAAGCGAAACAAAAGAGCCAGATAACGCTGAAGGTACTTTTTTTAACGCACTGGGCGAAGATAAGGGCTCGTTTAATGTTCGCGAAGTATTCTTTGAAGCGACGATGCCAATTTTAACTGATTTACCGCTTATTCAAGATTTAGTGTTTGATACTGCAGTACGTCATGCTGACTACAGTACGATTGGCGAAGCAACTAGCTGGAAACTTGGCCTTGATTGGACTGTAAATGATGAGCTACGTGTACGTGTAACTCAATCTGCAGCACTTCGTGCCCCAAACATTAGTGAAGTATTTGGTGCAGCAAGCCAAACTTTCTACAATGTAGACGACCCGTGTCGCGCTGAAAACTTAGGTGACTTATCAAACGGTGCAACACGTACTGCAAACTGTGCCGCATTAGGCGTAGCGAGTGACTTTAACTCAGATTACGATTCAGCGTCATTAGATGGTTTAAGCAGTGGTAACCGCGATGTAAAAGGCGAAGAGTCAACAAGTACAACTGTAGGCATTGTTTACCAACCAGAGTTTTTAGAAAACGCGCTACTTACTATTGATTACTGGGAAATTGAACTTGAAGATGCAATTGACACAATTAACGCTCAAGACATTCTTGATCGCTGTGTAGATAGCGCAACAGGTATAAACAATCAGTACTGTGACTTAATTACACGTAATGCTAATGGTGAAATTACTTTAATTCAAAACTCTGTATTAAATGTTGCTGGCCAAAAAGCATCAGGGATAGATTTTGAACTAGGTTACGATTTTGACGCGTTTGAAGGTAGCTTTAAAACACGCTTAATTGGTACTTACTTAATTGAACGTAAAGATTACCCGTTCCAAGACGATCCTAGTAACTACATTGAATACGCAGGTACTACAGGTGAAGCTAAGTGGCAAACTAACTTATCTGTAAGTTATGTTATGGATAACTTTTTCTCAACAGTTGAAACACGCTTTTTAAGTGAAGTCGATTTATACACAAATGTTGAACTTGAAAACAACCCAAATCCAAGTAATCAAATGTCTTACGGTAAATACTTTATTACCGATATGACTGTTGGTTATAACTTCGATAGCGGTTTAGGCGTTAAAGTAGGTGTTGATAACGTATTTAACCGTAAACTTCCGTACGGTTCACGTGGTACAAGCGCGGGTAGCGCAAGTTACGATAACATTGGTCGTTTTGGCTACATTAACTTAAGCTACAGCTTATAATTAGTAACAACGTTATTAATTAAATTAAAGGCTCGCAGTGCGAGCCTTTTTATATAAATCCGCTTAATTAAGTGATCAATTTTGAGGATTGGTATTATTGCGCCTTATTTAATATTACTCAGCCACACGCTTTGATATGGTTCTAGTTCTATTGTTAATTGGCTTTCTTCAATCGTTTTATCTGCCACTAAATCAAACCACTTTTGGGTGTTAATTAAGTTTAAGTCGGCCAATGTGAGCGTTTGTGGTTTATCGCTAATGTTATAAACACAAAATATGCTTTGGCGACGGTCTATACTTTGTCTCCAAAAACCAAACAACCCACCCGCTAAATGCAAAGTAAATTGCGTTGCGTTAGGATGAAAAGCACCCTGCTTTTTACGTACTGCCAATAAGCTTTTTATGCCGTTAAACACTTTATGATGATGACTATACTTTTCACTAATTGCAGCTAATAGCTTTGACTCTTGCCAACGATGGCGGTTTATAGCGCGATTATGCTGTGAATTTTCAAATCGGTCGTAATCGTTAGTTGTACCCAACAAACTATGAATATAAAGCCCTGGGATACCTTCAAGTGCAAACATAATTGCATGAGCACACATAAATCGCTCAAGGCCAAACTTATCGGGGCCATTGTGCGTCCCTTGCATTGCATCAAATAAAGCAATATTTAGCTCGTATGGTGTATGTGTGCCATCGTTACTGGTACGCATAGATACACGACCACCAAACTGCATAGTGGTACTTACTAATGACGCCACTTCGCTAGGTTGTAATAAACCTTCAATTGGCCTGAGCCCTATTCCATCGTGCGAGGCTATAAAGTTAAAGTATGCCGTACCATTTTGCGCAGGCGGCATACTCATCATCCAATGTTTAAGCGCTGCACTATCACCACTTAATAATGTATGTAGCAATAACGGTGGCAGTGCAAAGTTATAAATACTGTGCGCTTCATTGGCGTTACCAAAGTACGATAGGTTTTCTTGGTTTGGAATATTAGTTTCGGTAATAATAACTACACTAGGCTCTGCGTGCTCAATAAGTGTTCGCATTAGCCTTACGGCTTCATGTGTTTGCGGTAAGTTAATGCAGCTTGTATTAAGCTGTTTCCACAAAAATGCAACCGCATCGAGTCTAAACAAACGTACGCCATTATCTAAATAATGACGAATTATTCCCACAAACTCTTTAAGCACATCGGGATTACCAAAATCAAAATCGACCTGATCGTGACTAAACGTACACCACACATGCTTTTCGCCGCTTGGCGTTATTACAGTATTTAATAACGATGAGGTTCTCGGGCGCACAACTTGGCTTAAATCATCCGTTAAGCTCGCCGTTTTAAAGTAGTCTTTACCCGGGTGTAAATCGTTTAAGAAGTTCTCAAACCATACGCTTCTGCTTGAGCAATGGTTAATAACTAAATCTGCCATTAGCTTTACGTCTTTAGCGATGTTTTGAATATCACCCCAATCACCTAATGACTCATTAACTTGCACGTAGTTCATTACCGCAAAGCCTTCGTCTGAACTGTACGGGTAAAATGGCAATATATGCAGTGCATTAAGCTGCATATCACATTGCTCTTTTATAAAACTGTGTAGCGTTTTAAGCGGCGCTTCTATTGGGCTTGATACTGCAAATTCACTATCATCGTGTTTAATAATTGAGTCGCCATAGGCAATCAATACTATATCTTGTTCATCCCATCGATTTGTATGGGGTGTAGGGTCGCGCAGTGCATTGCTACCTAATATAATTTTAATAAGTTGCTGAGCAAGCTCAGTAACCGATAAAGGCAGCTCAACACCTTCATAGATAATATGAAGATGTTGCTCTACTCGTTGTAAAAATAATTCGCTAACTGAAATCACATGCGCCCCTAATATTTATTGTTTAGACTTATAGGCTAGTTAACCTGCGCGCAGGTTAACTATATTCTTCGTTATCTAGCTCTACGGCTTCTTTTAAGCGCTCAAGTACGTCTGGCATTGCTGATACAACACGGTTCCAACTTGGCACAAATGGCGCTTCCATTGGGTTTTCTAAAAAGTGTTGCCCTGCTTCCATAATATTTTGCGCAAACATTTCTACTGCTTTTTCTTCTTGGTGTACATCAAGCGTTAGCCCGTTCATTAACGCATCGTTGTGATAGGTTTCAATAAAATCTAGACCGATACGGTAGTAAGTCGCTTTTAATGAACGAATCGTTTCGCTGGTAAAAGTAACGCCTTGTGTAGCCAGCTTTCTAAATAATGCCTTGGTAATATCAATCGACATTTTAGACAAGCCTGCGCTTTGGTCATCAAGTGAAAGCTCTTGGTGCTTATGATCATAGTTATCGGCAATATCTACTTGGCACAAGCGGTTATGGGAGTAGTTACGATACATTTCGCTCAGCACGCCAATTTCAAGGCCCCAGTCACTTGGAATGCGAATATCATTTAATACATCGCGTCTAAACGAAAACTCCCCTGCTAATGGGTATCTAAACGAATCCATATATTCAAGGTAGTCTGTATTGCCTAAAATTGTTTTAAACGAGCGAAGCAACGGCGTTACTAATAAGCGCGATACACGCCCATTAATTTTGCCATTAGCAGTACGTGGGTAAAACCCTTTACAAAATTCATAGTTAAAACGCGGATGCGCAACAGGGTAAATTAAACGCGCAAGTAAGCTTCTGTCGTAGGTTAAAATATCGCAATCATGCAGCGCGATAGACTCTACTTCTGCTGTTGCTAATTTATAGCCCATGCAATACCAAACATTACGGCCTTTACCAAGCTCGCGAGGTGCAACCCCTAGCTCTTGTAATTCTTTATCGAGTGCTTGTAAGCGTGGGCCATCGTTCCATAATACTTTGTGGTTTTGGTTTAGCTCTTTAAAAAAGCCAAGTGCATGGCGGTACTGTGCTTCGTCGGCTCTATCTAAGCCTATAGTGATTTGTGATAAATAAGGTACTTCACGCAACTCACTAACTATATTTTGCAGCGCAGGGCCTTCAAGCTCACTAAATAACGAAGGAAGTATTAATCCCATTGGGCGCTGCTTACTAAAAGTAAGTAGCTCTTTTTCTAGATCTTCAATTGGTCTGTCGGCAATGTTATGTAATGTAGTAATAATGCCATTTTGATAAAAATCAGCCATGAGACTTTTGCTCCTCAGAAATACTTAAAATACTGCTAATGCACGGCAACGATGTTATTTCTTCAATCCAGCCCAGCGGTGCTGGCGATTGAGAGTATCGTGCTTTGTTGTGCGACAATTTAACCGGCTTTTTACTCGCCGGGTTGGCGATAATAATGGCGATATTTGCATGCTCTAACATTTGCTTATCGTTATCGCTATCACCAAGTGCAATGACCGTGAGAGGCTTTCTGAAATGATGGGTAAATTGTTTAACTAACCACTGCTGTGCAGCGCTTTTATCGGTATTTTTAGCAATATGAATGAAGCGCCCACCAATTTTTATATCGTAACCGAGTGCTTCTACATCATTTACAAAGGCGGTGAGTAATTCGTCGTTGCCATACCAATAAAGAGGGTCTGAATAATCGCGTGTTTGTGCACGTCTTGCTTGTGCATCGTCTAGCCCGGTAAGCTCTGATATTTGCTCACTCGATAAGTCGCTAAACAATTTGTAATGCGCTTTGTAATCGGCATTTAAGGTATTTAAATCCTGTAATAAACTCGATAATGGCTTTGCCATCGCATAACACCAGTAAGCGCCTACTTTTTTACAACCGATAGGCTTAAGTTCAAAATAGTCTTCTGGAATAAATACTGCTGCGCCGTTCTCTACAATAAAAGGCTGTTGAATATTTAAATCATTTTTAAGCTCAATGACTTCGCAAAAAGTTTTACTGGTATTAAACACCACCGGAATATGCGCATTTTGCAGCTGCTGTAATAACTCACTGATATTATTTGTATTATAATCAGCGTGATCGAGTAATGTGCCATCCAAATCTGTAAAAATAATTGGCTGGAGGGTGTCATCACTTGTTAGATGCATACCGCTAATATCGCGGTTGCTATCAAGCTCAATTAAAGCGTTTGCTTTAGCGCTCAGTGTGTTTAAGTTCTCACGTGTAATACGCTCAAAATGAGAAATAAAATACACCAATTGCTCGTTAGTCATGGTGCCTGAGCCTTCACCTTTTTTGGCTATTAGCTTTTGTTCTTGCTCTTGTCGCCATGTAAAAACATCACTAAAACTCGGTGCTTTTAGCATAACGGTATAATCAATTAGGTTAAAAACGGCTTTATATTCGTTTGCTAAACAGCTGTTTATACAGCGGCGCCAAACACCTTCTTTATCAAATTGTTGCTCTAACTGGTTAAGCGGTTCACTCAATGAAAACAGCGGTTGTGGCTCACTACCTACGCACCACCCTTCTAAAATAATAATATCAACGGGCTTTTTGTTTGTTAGCCAATCACTTGCTGGCACGCAGTCGTCTTCATGTTTATTAAAACGCGGAAGCGGTATGTTTATCTCACCTGCAAGTAAGTTAGTTATTGTGCTATTCATTAACGCTACGTCGTGAGTACCCGGTACTCCGCGAGTAGTAAAAAGAGGATGTACATCTTTGGCAAGCTCAGTACGTGCTTGTTTTGCTAAATAAAAGTCATCAATCGACAATGCAACACTATTAAACGGAGTGTTTTTAGAAAACCAGGTAACTAAAAAATCAGCGAGTGTTGTTTTTCCTGAGCCTTGGCATCCATTTATGGCAACAAAAATAGGAGTATTTGTTTTTTTAGATTCGAGGATGTCATGCGCGAGTGGAACAAAATATTGCTCACTCAAATATTGATACTTTAAAGGCAGTTGGTGTTTTGCTAAAAACGGGGTTATATCCACAATATTGGCCTCTGACATAGTTACTCCTTTGCATACAATGCGTCTGGGAGTTAAATGCAGGTACTAGACCATTATTATTTTTATATATTTATTAATAGGTTAAAAAAATAGCGCATTCAAAATGCGCTATTATGGTGCAATCTATTTACCTAATGTACAAAATTAAACTTTTTCAGGTTCTGCTTTTGGTAATACTAAGTTAAGTACTATTCCTAAAATAGCGCAGAGGCTTACGCCCTCTAAACTAAATTGGCTGCCACCAATATGCATACCACCAATACCGCACACCAAAATAAGTGCAACAATACTTAAGTTGCGTGGTGCTGTTAAATCATCGCCCGACTTAACCAGTGTATTTAAACCCACTACAGCAATAGAGCCAAAAAGTAGAATCATAATGCCGCCCATTACTGGCACAGGAATAGTTTGCAAACCAGATCCCATTTTAGCTACAAACGCTAAAATAATGGCAATAACGGCTGTCCACATCATTACTTTAGGATTGAAGTTTTTGGTAAGCATTACAGCGCCCGTAACTTCTGAATATGTAGTGTTAGGCGGGCCACCAAATAATGATGCAGCAGACGTCGCAAGGCCATCACCAAATAAAGTGCGGTGAAGCCCAGGCTTTTTCAAAAAGTCTTTATTGGTTACTTGGCTAATAGCCATCATGTCGCCAATGTGTTCAATTGCAGGTGCTATTGCTACAGGTACCATAAACAAAATAGCCTGCCATTTAAACTCAGGCCAAGTGAAGTTTGGTACAGCAAACCACTGCGCGTTAGTCACTGCGTCAAATTGCACAACGCCCATACCAAGCGATAAACAATAACCCGCTACAACCCCTGCTAATATAGGTATAAGCTTAAATACGCCTTTTCCCCATACTGCAAAAATAAGCGTAACCACTAACGAGAACAACGATATATAAATAGCGCTAGTGTAATCAATAATTTGAATACTGCCATCGCCACTTTTACCCATCGCCATATTTACAGCAACAGGTGCAAGCGCAAGGCCAATAACCATAATTACTGGGCCTACAACAACAGGCGGTAAAATTTTATGAAGCGTTGCAACGCCTTTAAATTTTACTAATAAGCTTAAAAGCATATAAGCAAAACCTGCAACCATTAAGCCGCCCATAGTGGCCGGTACGCCCCACATTTGCACAGCGGCAATAATAGGAGCAATAAAGGCAAACGATGAAGCTAAAAATATAGGCACCTGGCCTTTAGTCACTACCTGAAACAGCAAAGTACCAAGGCCTGCGGTAAAAAGCGCAACATTAGGATCCAAGCCCGTTAAAAGCGGCACTAATACCAATGCACCAAATGCTACAAACAGCATTTGCGCGCCCGTTAAAATAGTTTTTATTGAAAAGGTGTCATTATTTTGCACTTAAGACTCCTAAACAGTACCGAATATTTTGTCGCCTGCATCGCCTAAACCAGGGATAATATAGCCCTTTTCGTTTAAGTGGCTATCTACTGAGGCTGTAAATATTTCTACATCAGGATGAGCGGCAAGTGTTCTCTCAACACCTTCTGGTGCTGCAACAAGTACAATTACTTTGATTTCTTTACAGCCTGCTTTTTTAAGCATATCGATTGTGGCAATCATTGAGCCACCCGTTGCAAGCATAGGGTCAATAACTAAGCTTAGGCGTTCATCAATATTACCTACTAGCTTTTCAAAATATGGTACTGGCTCTAGTGTTTCTTCGTTACGTTCAAGACCAACAACACTTACTTTCGCGGCTGGTAATAACTGCATAACACCGTCCATCATGCCAAGACCAGCACGCAAAATAGGCACTACGGTAATTTTTTTACCTTTAATGTGCTCTACTTTTAATTTATTGCCATCCCAGCCTGTAATTTCGTTATCTTCTAACTGTAGGTTTTTAGTTGCTTCGTAAGTTAATAAGGTTCCAACTTCAGAACATAATTCACGAAAGCTTTTAGTACTAATACCATGCGCTCGCATTAGGCCTAGTTTATGTTGAACAAGAGGGTGAGAAATAACGTGAATTGCCATGATATAAACCTACTGATACAAGAATTTGCAGTATTTTATATTAAAAAAGGTCATTTGACCTGTAGTTTTAAAGAGATTTTCATACATCGTGCCAAAATGCATTGTTTTGCTTGATATTTATGCAAGCCATCAACCAATTGTGTTTATTAAATGTTACCCGCTAACCAGCTGTTTACTTGCTGTTGCATATAACTATTTATTTTTTGATGCTCGGGGCTCCAGCCAGCTAAAAATCGATAAAAGTCAGCCCATGCAGCAGGCCATAAAGCGAGCCAATTGTCAGCTATTATACCTGCTGGTGCCCAAGGGTGATAAGTTGTAATAGCAGCTTTTAAATTATCAAAATAATACACAAGGTACTCATCAGCGCACTCGTGTAATTGTGCATCACTCAAGCAACTGGTCATAAAATACATTACATCAATTATCCCGCAACCTGCACCTATATATTGAAAATCATAACCGAGTATTTGATCGCGCTCATTTGCTGCAAAGTTAGCAAGTTTTGCATCGCCATGAATCAGCGTTTTGTACGCACAACTTTGTAGTTGCTCATCTATTTTATGTGCAACATTTTTAATATCGGACTTTTTATCAAGGTTATCTTTTAGTTTATTAAACTCATCTGGGCGCGTGCTTAAATGCCAGTAATTGCCTTGCTGCCACAACCCATCAGCGGGTTTACTTAAGTTAAACGCATGAAAGTGTGCAAGCCACCTTAATATAGCTTTAACATGTTGTGGCCCTGCTTGAGTAAACCCATGTTTGATAAAGTTTTTAAACACCAGCGCGTATTCATCATCTTTATTAACTGCGCTTATACATTTAATACTTTGCGCATGTTTTGGTAAGTGCTGGCTATAAAGCTTATAAAAAGTGTATTCAACACTATAGGAATACTGCTTTCTTTTAAGTGCAAATTCGCTTTGTTTAATTTTAGGATGGTGTATATAACTGGGTATTTTAATAGCTTTAATAACACAGGCTTTATCATCAAGCTGGCACTGCACAATACTGCCACATCCACTCCAAAGTGATGTAAGCGTATCGCCAATTTCAATGTGCTTAAAATGAGGTTGTAATAACGGAATGTAAAATGCCATAGCTATATTAAGTAATTAAGTAATTAAGTTTTTTGTAGTTTAACATTAGTGGACGTTTTTGATAAAACTAAGGCATAAAAAACCCCCACTTGGTTTTATATAACTCTGTATGAAAATTGTGGCCAAAATCACTATGCCACTACACTTTTATTTTGAAATTAACTGGGTAAAACCATGTCTTTCTAGGTTGGGTATATCTAGGCATTTTAGCCTCCTCAAAGTGATGTGGAGGTGTCCACTAAAACGGGTGAGGAGCATTTGCCCGCTTGAACAGCTTGTTATATACCGATTTTCTCTAAAGCTAATTTTCTAAATTGTGAGTAATTAGAAGCATACTCCCAAATAGAATAAAGATGATTACCACTATCATCGATTAAACAAAAAATTTGGCAACTTGGATAGTCTTTTGAATTTTTAAGTGCATCCCAAGTATATTTTTGGGAATTACTTTGAAAATTTAAACATATTCCATTTTCGTCAAATTCAAAACTAGCCTTGAGTGTTTTGATAAAACGAATTAATAAATACATGCTTTTGTAACCGAAAAAAGAAACTACAATAGCAACAGCAGCAATAAATAATGTAATTAGCACGTCAGGATTTAAAGTTGATTTATAAGTTGCATAAAATAAAGCTATAGAACCAAAAACGTATACGGGAATAAGAATCACAGCACAAACGTAAGCTAATAATTGAACAAATTTTGAATGAGCGACCATAACTTCCCTAGGTATATAACACTAAGCTAACGGGCTAAAACGTGATGCCACAATATGCGAAGCATGGCATTGCGTTTTTGTCCCGTTTAGCGCTTTGTTATAAGGCGTGTTCAAACAACCTAATTTTCTTTGTAATATGAAATAACTCATCTTCAATTCTATTCTGACCACAACCCCAATAATCTAAAGTACCTTTAAATAAGTGAATATCTTTGTACATTGCAGCACAGATCATTGACCAAAGTTCGTTATTGTCATTTTCGTATGCGAGTAAATCATCAAACGAAGCAATAATTAATTCCATAATTTCAATCTTTTGAGCAGGAGAAATCATCGAGTTTAGGTAAACCTCTAGAAACTCTGATATTCGGGAATGATCTGCAAATTGTATTGCCCAATCTTGTTCATTTCCAGTCGCTTTGAATCCGAGCAATTTATTAAGATGCTCAACTTCTTCATGGCTAGGATATCGATTTATCATTCTAAGCCTTATAACGCCCACATTAAGCGGACTAAAATTGTTGGCTAAAATGTGCAGCGAAGCGAAACTGAGCCAACTGTTTTAGTTGATCTTCACCCGATAAAGTGGACACCTTCCACGTTTCAATTAACTGCCGATTCAAACTCGGCAGGTGATTTATATCCTAAACTCGAATGCAATCGCTGTCTATTGTAAAAATAATTTAGGTAAACCTTTAATTTTGATAATAGTTTACCGCTGCTCTCAAATTTATTTCCTCGAATTAAATCTGCTTTAAGAAAAGTGCAAAATTTAGGATGGGTGTCTTGTTTATTCGCTGCCACATCCACTCCAAAGTGATGTAAGCGTATCGCCAATTTCAATGTGCTTAAAATGAGGTTGTAATAACGGAATGTAAAATGCCATAGCTATATTAAGTAATTAAGTAATTAAGTTTTTTGTAGTTTAACATTAGTGGACGTTTTTGATAAAACTAAGGCATAAAAAACCCCCACTTGGTTTTATATAACTCTGTATGAAAATTGTGGCCAAAATCACTATGCCACTACACTTTTATTTTGAAATTAACTGGGTAAAACCATGTCTTTCTAGGTTGGGTATATCTAGGCATTTTAGCCTCCTCAAAGTGATGAGGAGGTGTCCACTAAAACGGGTGAGGAGCATTGTCCTTATTAATTAGCTTGTATGGATAATAAACCCATAAATTAATTAATACTTTAACCAAGTTCGGGTAATGTGAGGCCCAAGCTTTGGCTGC
>NZ_JADYWQ010000018.1:0-96394 GCF_015864725.1 Pseudoalteromonas sp. NSLLW24
GCAGCCAAAGCTTGGGCCTCACATTACCCGAACTTGGTTAAAGTATTAATTAATTTATGGGTTTATTATCCATACAAGAAAATCAACAAGGACTAAAAACAGCGGCTGTTCGCTCCGCTCCATTTTAGCCCACTATTTTTAGCCTGTTATTTAGCCTGTTATTTAGGCGTTGTTTTACAGGAAGTATCGTGAGTGATTTAGATAAGTTCATTAAACAAATAAACCAATTAACAGAGCCTGCTCGAAAGATTTCACGGCAAATGGATAAAATAATTCCACCTTATGTGCAAAAGCTTAACCAAGCATTTGCTCCATTGCGTCATCAAGCAAACGTGTTATCTCAATTACATAGCCCCTTGTTTGAACAAGTTCACTCATTAGTTCAAAAAACTGCAGCAGCTGCGAAAGAGTGGCAAACTGCGAGAAAAGCTGATGTTACAGTTATGGCGGAAAATGGCTGGTACCCGAATTGGTTTACTTTCTTTTATCAGCCAGAAGAAGAACCAAACTCTTTAGATGAGTTAATGGTAATGCACTTAGAAGATAAATGGGCTGATTTAACGGTAAAAATAATCGAACTTTGTCCTAATCGCGAACATGTTCTAAAAACGGCTTTCAAGTTACATGAAGAAGGAAATTATATTGCAGCAATTCCTTTGTTTTTCTCTCAAGCTGACGGTATATGTTGTGAAGTTTTAAAAAGTTTCCTATTTACCGGAAATGACACAAATGAAAAGCTTGATACACTGATAGAAAATGGGGAGCTAGAGGTTAACATGCTACTCGATGTTTTCTTAGAGCCTTTTAAATTAAAAAACCATCATAATGCTGGGATTTCAAAAGCAAGTGTAGCTCACAAAAAGAAAGCCCCAAATAGAAATGGTATTTTACACGGACATCGTAAGCATTTAGATTACGGAACCAAAATAAATTCTTTAAAATGCTTTTCTCTACTTGCTTTTACCGTATATACAGTTAAAGAAATGGTCAGTGGTAAGTAAAACATAACAACACGCCCTGAGGTGGACAGCAAGCGCTAAAGCTCACTTTCCACCGCAAATTTCAATAGCGATGATCCCTTACTTTTCAATGCAGTTAAGTAAGTTGATTCATCGTAGGGCGTATGTGTTTTCCAGCACCTAAATAGTATTCGTATCCGCTTAAATGCCAATGATCTGATGATGGTATTATAGAGTTTTCCTTTGGCTCCTTGCTGCCAACTATCGTGACCAAGTAGCGATGCTTTAGCCTAAAATAAATAACGCACAGATAATCCTGCTCATTCTAGAAAGAGTAAAAAAACACCCAGACTAAATTTTCCAGTAATACTTTCAAAACGCCAATTGAAACAACATCAAACACTTTTTTATATGCTATGTAAAAGTACAGTAATAGATTGAACCAAAATAGGAACTCAGCTATGGTTTGTTTATCAAAAATAATAAAAAACGAGTCAATCTACAGGCTCGTTATAATTCAAATCTGATAGGTGTTTATGCGTTATATATTTTTTTCTTACTATTATTTTTAAGTGGTTGTGCTTCAGCCCAAAGAGATGCTTTAACTTTTGACCAGGTACAGCTACCTCAACCAAATGAAGAGCTAAGTGTTTTAGTATTCCATAGGTTGCTTACCCCACCAGCAGCATCAGGTATGCGTGTAAGTATAAATGATAAAAAAATTGTAGCACTACCAAACAATACTTTCTCTTACATAAAATTACCGGCGGGTAATTATGATTTAAAAATTAGCTAGAGCCCACTCACAGGAGTGTGGAGTAATACAAAACAGCTAATAATTGCACCTAATCAAACTAAATATTTACAATTAAATAGCAGTGTTTATACGGCAATGGGTGTTGAACTTGGTTCGAGTAAACACGATCCATCTAACAAAGAGGCCGCAGAGACCTTGTTAAGGGAATGCTGTAAATATGTACAAGCTACTGAACTCTAATAGTTAGCTTTTTTGTTCGTACTTAGCTTATTTTAACCAGCTATTTTACGCTGTTTAATTGAGGCGTTGAGGTTGTAGAGTTACTCCTTTTAAGAAGAAACAGTCTGTTTAATGGGTAATACATTTATTACACATTGCATTAAAATGCTTAGAATTAATTAAAGAAACTCATTATTTAATTGAATTTGGCTATTGGAACTATTCTACAGCCTCGTTGTATTGCTAAAGGATTATCGTGAAATACTCTAGGATTGTACTCTTTTCAGTAGGTTTGTATTTATTGCTAGTTGCTCTATCAATAATAGCAACAAAGATTGTTGGCTTTGATGAGATGACTCAAAGTACATCATACATTTTTATTCATTAGGTCTTCGGCTTTATAGCCTCTTTAATCGCGTATTGTTACTTAGGCTATAAGCAAATAGTGAGTCCCTATAAACAAGCCTTTTTAGTTGCGGCGGTTTATTGGTTTATTGATCTAAGTGTCGGTGCCTTACTATACATTTTGTTAAAAATACCAATGGAGCTTTTGATATATTTACATCCAGCTTTGCTGCATGTTATTGCTGTTTTATTAGGGACATTACTTGGTATTCAATTACGTCGTAAAATAGTTGAGCGTAAATAAATAAATCGTAAAGCAGAGCAAAAACAGCTGGTTTTTGCTTTTTCACCCTAACCTTAGATAACAACCTTACGGCCTATTTATTCGGCATAAGTAAAAAAGGAATTTAAATTTGCTATTCGATTGGTTTAGCTCTGAAAAGCCAAATGTTTATTTGGGATCGTTAGCTGTAGCTAATAAAAGCCATTTTTCTAAGGTAGAGTCGTTTTTTTATATAACGGGCGATTCACTACAAGATCATATGCACAAGAAGCTTGAAGATATTTTTTGTCTTCACAGCATTTCGTCTATTAAAGAGCCTAAAAAGTCAGATATTGGTTTAGATGTTGTTATAGTTACTTTACATGGTGGTGATGCATTCACTATAGATTTTGATACAGCTGTTATTCCGCTATTTTGGCGACCAAAAGTTAAGTTAGTATCGCGCTTGTATAATATTAAACACAATAAGACGATTAAAACGTTCAGCGTTTCTAAATCTGTTACGTGGCGCGAATTCATAGCTAAAAAATTTAGCTTAAGAGGCTTTTTTCGTTGGGGTCCTTTGTATCATAACGAAGACATGGAAATACTGTTGTATAAAGCATGCTACGAGTTATTAAATAAAATGCGAAAGGCTATTTAACCAGTAGCCAATAAGAATAATTAAAATAAGATAAAAATACATTTTGCTCTTGGTGAACATTATTACAAACAAAAGAGGAACTCAGCTATGGTTTGTTTATCAATAAAAACAAATAAAAAACGAGTTAATCTAAAGGCTCGTTATGTTTTCAGGGAGTCCGTAGTTGAATTCAAGTAACTGGGATAATGCTGTAATAAAAAGTATTGGCTATGTTGGTATAGGAATCCCTGTATGGTTTTTATTCAATGGGCTGGCACCTTCATCACTTGGTGATATTTCTGGACTTGCCGTTACTTTTTTACTTTATATTGGCGTTTACCTACTAATTTCTATCGTTGGTTAGTGGTTGGCTTTCCTGTTCACTGGTTTTCAAAAAAGTACACTAACGGCTCTTATGCTTTTTATATCGCAATACCACTAATAGTTGTGGTTGATGGCTTGTTTAATAACACCCCTCAAATATTAGGTTTGGCGGCATTATTCCAAGCCTTTTTGTTTAGGTATTATCTGTACAAAAAAACATAACAAAATAATTTGACATCATCCATCCTAAATTTTGCTACGCACTAAGAAGAGTAAGCCCTTTCAACCTAAATTAAAGCTGTTCAACCACCCGTAATACCTTACAAGATGCCAATTAAAACAACATCAAACCCTTTTATATTCTGCGTAAAAATACAGTAATCGATTGAACCAAAATAGGAACTCAGCTATGGTTTATTTATCAATAAAAACAAATAAAAAACGAGTTAATCTACAGGCTCGTTATGTAACTACGTGAGGAGAGATGATGAACAAGGAAACTATAGGGAAATACGTCGCAGTTTTGGGATTATTGCTTTTCTGGGCACCTCTTTGGGGAATTGTTGATTCGTATTTAATTATGTCCTCTTCATTTCAAGAGATAACACTGTTTGGAAGTAATGAACCTAAAATATCACAAGAAGAAATGTCATCAACAGCTTTGTCTACAGTAACAGGGTTCATCTTATTTTTAGTTGCACTTTGCTTTTTAACATTTTCCGTTGTGGGCTTAAACTATCGAACTAAGTGGCTTTTTTGGGCACTAATAATATATTCAACATTGTTACTCTTCATGTTCCCTGTTGGTACAGTGTTAGGAGTAACTGTGCTGGCAGCGCTAGTTTTAAACAAGAAAAAATTTGGACTTGACGGTGACGCTATATAACAAAACCATTAACCGGATTAGTACAAGAGCGCCACAAATCGGTTATGGCAGGCGTTAGCTTTCTAAGAAGGTTTCGAGTTGAGAACAATATTTAGCTTTATTTTAGCCTCTTTAGTTGTTGCATTTTTAGCGCCAATGGCAATTGAAATGAAATTTACTATTATTCCTTTTGGTATATTTATTTGGACGTTAATAGTTGTTCTAATTTTGGTTCCAGTAACAGCATTTCCCATTTATAAATTTATCACTAAAAGCTGTGGTTATTCGCTAAATACAGTGCTCAAATCTTCAGTTATATCTACTTGCTTAGTTTCTTTCTTTTTTGTTTTCCCTTCAGGTTTAGATAGCTCAATTATTAATGGTAAGGTATTGGTCGAAAATGGTTCAATTACGTTAATAGGTTATGGATATAGCTTTTTACAATTGTTTTTATTTTCTATAGTAGGTCTTGTTGCTGGTATTGTATTTTACGTTTCAAAAATAGAGTTAAACAAAAGCTAAAGAATTAGGATGAAATTCATTCTAACTTTTACATAAATAATAAATTAAAGCAGCGGGTTAAGTGAGTTTTATAAAAATGAATCACGCAAAAAGCTGAGCTACAATGAAAGAAAGAGTAAAAAGCCAACCACACTAAACTTTCCCGTAATACCTTCCAAAACACCAATTAAAACAACAGCTAACTCTTTTTATATTCCACGTGAAATACAGTAAAAGATTGAACCAAAATAGGAACTCAGCTATGGTTTGTTTATCAATAAAAACAAATAAAAAAACGAGTTAATCTACAGGCTCGTTATAAGCCAATGGAGGCTCTGCAAAATCATATGGAAATTCGCAATATTTCCTGGGAGCAAACAATCCCGCTTCGACAAAGTGTTCTTTGGCCAAACAAGCCTCCGGAATATTGCCATGTTGATGGCGATCATGACGCAATGCATTTTGGTGCCTTTGTTAATGACGAGCTTGTTTGTGTTGCCTCCGTATACATAAAATCAGATAAAGCTCGCCTACGTAAGTTTGCTACTAAAACTGATTATCAAGGGCAAGGCATTGGCTCTCAAATGCTAAAGTTTATTCTTCACTCTCTTAATAATACGGTTGTAAATTTTTTTTGGTGTGATGCTAGAGAATCAGCTTTAAGTTTCTATCAGCGCTTCGGTATGCAGCCATACGGGGAACGTTTTTATAAGGCTGATGTTTCTTACTTTAAAATGGAAGTTGCTTTATAGTAAGTTTAAAGCGGCATATAACAACACGCGCTGAGGTGGGCAGCAAGCGCTAAAAGTTAGGATGACACCCATTCTGACTTTTACGTCAATTATCAATGATAGCAGTGAGTTAGGTTACATCCATGAAAGTGCATCACGCAAAAGTCTGAGCTGTATTGACAAGATGAAAGTAGTAATTGGTAGCCCGATAGACGACAACAATTTTTATTAAAAAATGGTAAATAACTCGGCTTCATTGAGCCTAACTTCCTTTAAAATAAAAGTGGGATATTACCAACGTTATGATGATCCTCAACTGCTAGGTTTTTTCTGCTGCATCACTTATTTTAACAAATATATTTTGCCCATCAGAGTAAAAAACACCCACACCAAATTTTCCAGTAATTCCTTCCAAAACGTCAATTAAAACAACACCAAACTCTTTTTATATTCCACGTAAAATACAGTAAAAGATTGAACCAAAATAGGAACTCAGCTATGGTTTGTTTATCAATAAAAACAAATAAAAAACGAGCCAATCTATAGGCCCGTTATAAACCATAAGGAAGTGTCATGAAAAAAATATTTGTCGGAGCAATAATTCTGGTTAGTTCTAGTGTATTCGCTAACCCATATAAAAGTGGGTTCGTTGATGTTTCAATTCAAACACAAGAAGGTAAAGAAACTTTTAAACTAGTTTGTCAGCCTAAAATCACTGTGGGGAAATTACCAAAAAACTGGGTTAGTTCTTGTAACGATATCGGCAAGAAACTTCTGGAGTTAGCTGTCGAAAACGGAGTGAAAGTCGATCCAGTTGACAAAGTATTTGGTATGGCTGGTGACTTTGCTCAAAAGGCTTCTAGTGATCTACCAGAAGATATTGTCCCCGCAGCAATTGTTAGCCGAGAATTTGGTAGTTAATGGTTTATAACAAGTAATAAACTAGGACAAATAACATTTTTCTGCGTCTCTATTTTAACTTACTATTATTTGGCTGTTAGAGCTATTCTACAGCCTCGTTATACGCTTCTAAAGCTCGGTGTAAATAAAATGTTTGATGATGCAATTAGACTTGCTACCAAATTACTTGAAAGCGATGATGATTACTTAAATATAGTTATGAATCTTTGTCAAATTGGAAATAAAAAGTATGGTCAATGCTGGAATACTGAGTTTCATGTATTTGGTGTAATTTCATCTGATACAGATCATTTACCTTTAATTCATGTTAGAGAAAGATGTTCCGCTGAGTTCTTAGTTAAATCAGATAAAGAGTTAGCTGAAATTGTAGAGTATTACCGATCTGATGTGGTGATAGCTTGTAATCTAATAGTGAGTAGTAAAAACGTATAACAAGTCGTAAAGCAGAACAAAAAAAATCTGGTTTTTACTGCTATGTCGCTTACTTTAGCAAATATATTCTGCCTATTTAAGGCAGTACTAGATATAAAAATACAAGGATGCATAATTGAATTATTTAAATTGGTTACAAAAAACATACCCAGAGCTAAATGAGATATCAAATGAAACTATTAACTCTCATATCGACAAAGCAAAGTCTGATACAGAGCTTTTTAGGGAATTCATTAAAGTACTAGGTAGCTTATTTTTTATTATCCCGTTCAACTTATACCTTTATATTTCGGGTATTCAGGAATCTAACAGCTCTTTATATTGGTTGTTGGTTGTGGCTTCAATTGCTGTTGGTGGTTTTATCGGGCTTTATTGCGAGCAAAAGGTCATTAAAAAACGTCTTAAAAAAATAATACAGTTAAAGGCGTTTTGAATGACTAATGATGAAGGGCAGTTAGGGTGACCTTATTCTAACCGTTACGGAAATTATCAATTATAGAATGGTAAACAACTTGGCTTTATTAAGCCTGATTCTCTTTAAAATAAAAAGCGGAATATTACGGTCAATAAATGCATGGGTAAATTGATTTTAAGTTGATAGGAACTCAGCTATGGTTTGTTTATCAATAAAAAATAAAAAACGAGTTAATCTACAGGCTAATTATACGTATCTCAGATTATGGAGAATCTTTTGAATCTTAAAATTAAAACATCTAAAGCCGACTATGACGCTTTTTACGCTCACACAGCATCCAAGGCGTTGAAATCCTATACATGGATACCCATGCTTAAAAATGTGTGTCTTTGGTTGGTGCTAACTTTTAGTTTTATGTCCTTCTTTCAGTTTCAGTCTGGCGGAATAGAAAATAAGTTGTTCTTTTCTGTTTTCACATTATCCATTTTATTTTTTATTTACGTCGCTCTCAGTAAATTTATGGAAGTGAAAATTGCACAATGTTTTACACCAAATGAAAATGGAATAATGATTGGTCCTAAAGAGTTTGAAATAAGCGCTGATGGTATAAAAGAAATCCACCAATATGGTTATAACTTTTATAACTGGGATGTTGTAGAGCATATCGAAGAAGTTAATGGTTCAATCTATGTATATGTTGATAAAGTACTTGCCATAATTTTCAACCCTGAGTCGTTGAAACCTGATAAATGTAAAGAAGATCTTTTAGCTACGATGAACAAACACGTAACAACACGCCCTGAGGTGGACGACTAGTCAAATTTAGCTATTAATTGCAAATTTTAAAAGTGGTGAGCCTCTTTGTTTTCAACACCTAAATGTAATCCTTATCGATTTAAATACCAGAGTTCTATATAGGCTTATCCTTCACTTATTACTGCTTATAATACGCTTTAGCCCAAATCAACTATGTAACTACAACGAATAGAAAAACCAGCCACTCTACAAATATTTGCCTTGGAATAGTGGGCAACTAAAACCTAAATATATCCATACCTCTTGACGGCTTCGTCCAATAAACTGCGCTATTTCCGTTTATTTTCACTTCAGCGATATCATTAAACGCGCGCAATCGCCCTTAAAATTAATTCCCGTAAAAACAAATTAATTATGGGAGGTCCTGTAGTCAAATAACAATACCTTAGTAAACGCTAGTTCATATTACGTCACGTAATATCCATACAGAACTTTAAGTTAAACATACGTTCGTGCAGCGTTCCCATTTTTATTTGACTCAATTTATTGGACATTCTTTTTATGAAATTAAAGTTATTTATCGCAATTATTTTTAGCACTTCGATGTCGTCTTACGCGACAGAAGCTGTAGATCAAACGGAGTTCTCATTCGAAGACTTAAAAGCGCTGGCAAAAGCCTCAGCCGAAAAGCCCTATACGCCAACTAAGGTGCCAGCGCCGGAGTTAATCGATAAAATTACGTATGACGAACATTGGAAAATACGCTTTAAAGAAGATGAAACCTTATACCCAAGTGGAAAAAAGGCGCCCGTACAATTATTTTACCCTGGCCGATATTTTCCAGAGCCTGTAAGTATTTACATCCGAGATGATAAAAATCAGGTTCAAAATGTACCTTTTAGTAATGACGTTTTTGATATGCCTGATGACAGCCCAGCTCACGATCTCCCAGAGGGGTTTGGATTTGCAGGCTTTAGAATAATGCGCCCAGATATGAAACCAGATTGGATATCTTTTTTAGGTGCGTCTTATTTTCGTACCGACGGGCCAGAGGGGCAATATGGACTGTCAGCCCGAGGTATTGCAATTAATACGGGTATGAATCAGCCAGAAGAATTTCCGCGCTTTTCTGCATTTTGGATTGGCCCCGCAGAGAAAAAAGGTGAAAGTGTGTCTGTTTGGGCATTGCTTGAAGGGCCTTCTATCACTGGTGCTTATCGATTTGGTTTAAGCAAAGATAACAAAGAAGCTAAAGGCCATATTACCTCTGTAACGGCTAATTTGTATATGCGCGCCGATGTTGAACGCTTAGGCGTAGCACCGTTAACCAGTATGTATTGGTACTCACAAAAAGATAAAACAGAAGCTAAAGATTGGCGCCCAGAAATTCACGACAGCGATGGCCTGGCGATTCACACAGGATCGGGTCAATACGTTTGGCGCCCGTTAAATAATCCTCAGTCGGTTTCGACCAATAGTTTTATTGATGAGAACCCAAAAGGGTTTGGTTTAATCCAAAGAGATCGTGACTTTAATAACTACCAGGACGATGGCGTATTTTATAATAAGCGTTCATCAGCGTGGATAAAACCTACTGACGATTGGGGCAAAGGCGCAGTTCAGTTAATAGAGATTCCAACAAAAGATGAAACGTTTGACAACATTGTTGCCTACTGGGTGCCTGAAAAAGAGGCGCGCAAAGGTGATGAGTTTACCTTTTCTTATGATATTGAGTGGCGTCCACTCGATCCAAAATCAAAAACGCTTGCAAGCGTTGTAAATACTCGACAAGGCTTAGGCGGAATTCCCGGCCAGCCAATTCCTGAAGGCGTTAACAAAATGGTGATTGATTTTGAAGGTCCAGTGTTTAAAGGCTTAGATAACAAAAGTGGTATAAAGCCGATTGTTGAAGCCAGCAACGGTGAAATACTAGAACCTATTGGAGTTTATCCGGTAGTTGGTACAAACCAATGGCGATTAGCATTTGACTACAAACAAGCTAACAACAATCCGGTGAACATACGGGCGTATTTAGTTGATAAAAATGATGAAGCTATAACTGAAACATGGGTAAGTGATGCAAAGGTAACGATTAAATAAGCTTTAAATAAGCATTAAAGTAAAACGGGTGGCTATATTTTGATTTGCTAGGTAATTATAGCCACCATAATGTCTTTTAAAACGCCAATCAAAACACCATTAAAACTCTCTTTTATATCCCACGTAAAATACAATAATCGATTGAATCAAAATATGAACTCGGCTATGGTTTGTTTATCAATAAAAATAAAAAACGAGTTAACCTGCAGCTTGTTAGCTGTTTCGAGGGATTGTATGTTTTTTTTGAGTAAATTATTTTGTTGGGAGCGAGGCCGACAAAAATCAGGCTACGATAAAATGTTGATTTGTGGTGCTACGTGGCCAATTAAATTTGATACATATTTGCTTAAATTCCCACAAGGAAGTGAAATAGCACCACACACAGACAAAGTTGAATCTGGTAAACACTATCGATTGAATATAGTGCTTAAAAAAGCAGATTTGGGTGGTGAGTTTATTTGCAGTGATCCGATATTTGAAACAAAGCGGGTTAAGCTATTCCGGCCTGATGTAAGTGAGCATCAGGTATCAAAAGTTATAAAAGGTAATAGATATTTACTCAGCATTGGGTGGATAAAAGGGAGCTCTAAATGCTAGATTTAAGACCTAATTGTGAATGTTGTGATAAGAATCTACCTGCACAGTCCACAGAGGCTTTTATTTGTTCATTTGAATGCACATTTTGTTCTGGCTGTGCCCAAACGCTGTTAAATAACGTGTGCCCAAACTGCTCAGGTAATTTGGTTCAGCGGCCAATTCGCCCTTTGGCTGCACTAAAAAATTACCCAGCATCGACTAAGCGGGTATTAAAAGAAAGTGTTTGTGCGCCAAACACATAAAAACATAAAGTATAATAATTACATTTTCTGAATATGGAGATCTGATGAGAAAATCCTTTGAATTTACCGTTAAATCAATCAAAGTTAAAATAATTAACTCTTGGTTTAGTGGTGCTAAATTATATGTGAATGGTGACTTACGAGATACTGACAAAACTTTGTTAGCTATTAGGAATAATACTTTACTATCTGCAAATTTAGGTGAGTTGGGTGTTCTAGAAATCAAGCCATTATCGGGGCTAATTACCGTTGAAATGGATGCATATTTGGTCAATGGTACAAACATTCAACATGTATATAGCTCACATAAACGCCTTAGCCTAAAAGAGCAAAGGGCAGCTCGATAAAGCTACTTTAAATAACGTATATTCCTGTGTTTTCCTGCATTTACCTGCCTTCAGTAATAACCTCCAAATGACTTTGAGGAGGTTTAAGCCCCTAAGCATACCAAGTTAATATACTTGGTTTACTCGATTACCTTAAAATCACTCACACTCTTTCACATAAAGTAAAAGCGCGCTGTACATTACACTGAGTGCTTTTCTTACATCGCTGTCGATAACCGCTTCTGCTGGGTGATGGCTTATACCGCCTGGGCTGCGTATAAACAACATGCCAACGGGGCAAATAGGAGCGACTGCCATTGCATCGTGCCCAGCGCCTGAGGCAAGTGAAGGCGATGCTTGGTTGTTGAGTTTACATGCGCTTGAAAACAAATGCTGAATATTGGTGTCGCACGCTACGGCATCGGCGGCATGCGTCCATTGCCAATCAAGCGTTAAATTGCGTTTGTTTGCTATAGATTGAGCGCTGCTTTGTATGGCGCTTAGTAAATTAGCCAGATCGGTATCGCTTTGTGCGCGTGCGTCTAGGCTTATGGTTGTTTTACCTGCGATCACATTTGTAGCCCCAGGGCGAGATTGTATTTGCCCTACGGTGGCAACTTCACCATTTTTAGCATTACTTGCTAGTTTTTCAATTTCGATTACTAATTCGGCGCAGCCTGCTAACGAATCCTGACGTAAATTCATAGGCGTAGTGCCTGCATGACCGCTTTGGCCAGTTAGGGTAAGCATGGCGCGTTTTGCCCCTGCAATAGCCGTTACAACGCCTAACGCCTGATTAACCGATTCGAGCACCGGACCTTGCTCTATATGGGTTTCCCAGTAACCTAGTAATTCGCTTTTATTTAGTGCAGCTTTTGCGTAGTCGTTGGGATTTAAGCCAAAGTCGAGCATGGCTTGGCGCATAGTTATGCCGTTTGTGTCTTCAATGTTTAGCCACTGTGGGTCAAATTCGTTAGCGAGGGCTTTTGAGCCAATTAAAGTTGTGGCAAAGCGAGTGCCTTCTTCATCGCAAAAGCCCACTACATCTAAATGAAAGGGCAGGTCGAGCTTTAACTTATGTGCAAGCGCGGCTATTTCTATTCCCAGTAGTACACCTAAAATACCATCAAACGCTCCTGCGTTTGGTACTGTGTCGAGGTGTGACCCTATAATTAAACGTTTAGCATGTGGGTTTGATGATTTTAGTCGCCCCCAAAGGTTGCCCACTTCGTCTTGCCACGACTGCATGCCTGCCTCTTCCATCCATGATGCAGTAACAGCGTTACACTCTTTGTGCTCTTTTGATAAGTACACGCGGTGAATACCATCTTGCATTTGCGATAGTGCGCTGAGGGTTTTACAGCGAGATAAAGCGCGTGTTGCGTATTCATCAGCAAGTTCTTTATCTAATAAAGGGCTGTGTTGTGGGCTTACAATCGTCATGCTAAATCCTTTTTTTATTTATAGTGAGCAAGGGCGGCAATGGCGGCTTCGCCTTTAGGCCCTTTGTAACCGTTGGCATGTAAGCAAGCGTCTAGGCTAGCAAGAGTCTGTAGTACGGTGTCTTTTCGGGCATTGTAGCCCATGGTGCCAATACGCCAAATTTTGCCATGCAGTGGCCCAAACGAGGTGCCAATTTCTATCCCAAAATCGGTTAGCATTTGTCCGCGTACGTGGTCGGCGTTAATGCCCTCGGGTATATAAACACCCAGTACGTTGTTCATTTTATGTGTTAAATCACCAAATACATTTAAGCCTAATGCTTGAATGCCTGTTAGCATGGCATCGCCATGTAACTTGTGGCGCGCAACGCAGTTATCTACACCCTCTTCAATTACTATACGGGCACATTCTGAGGCGCAATACAGCATGCTGGTGGCTTCGGTATGATGATTAAGGCGCTCCTCTCCCCAGTAATTCATGATCATACCTAAATCAAAATAGTTGGAGCGCACAAAGGGCTCTGTACCATCGGTATGTTCGGCTGTACGAATGCCTGCTTCTACCTTTTTACGTTTTTGGATCCACTCAGCGCATTTGTCGCTTAGTGTTAATGGCGCAGACCCAGAAGGGCCGCCTAAACATTTTTGTAGGCCAACAGAAAGTGCATCGAGTTTCCATTCATCGGCGGGTAAATCGTTACCTACAATCGATGCGGTGGCATCGCAGTAAAATAGTACATCGTGCTTTTGGCAAATATCGCCAATATGCTCAAGAGGTTGGTTCATGGTGGTGGATGTATCACCTTGTACCATGGCAAGTACATGGGGTTTTACATCAATAATGGCTTTTTCGATTTGTTCGGGCGTAAACACTTCGCCCCACGGTACGTCTATTGTGTGCACCTTTGCGCCAACGCGTTCTGCAATTTCAGCCAGTAAATGCCCAAAGCGCCCCATAATTGGTACAAGTACTTTATCGCCTGGGCGTAAAATAGAGCATAATACGGCTTCAATACCAGCGCGCGATGTGCCATCTATTAGCATGGTCCATTCGTTTTTAGTTTTAAAAATTTCTCGGTAACGCGCCATGGTTTCGTTCATAAAACCGGTCATTACTGGGTCGTACTGACCTATAAGCTGCGCCGACATAGCACGTAAAACACGAGGATCTGCATTAATTGGGCCAGGGCCCATTAATAAACGCTGTGGTGGGTTTAAGGTTTGAACTTGCGTGTTATTAAACATATTTTAGGCTCCCAGAGTCTGAATGAGCATGCGAATACCCGTTATCATTAAGACAACGGCAAAAGCGCGTTTTAGTTGTTTTTGATCCAGCTTACTACCAATTTTTACGCCAATAGGCGCAAATAAAATAGTTAGCGGAATAATAAGAAAAAAGGCAGGGAGGTTAACTAACCCCCACGTACCTAGGGGAGCATCGGTTGGCGTTGTGCCAATACTTAATAAGGTAATTACGCCAGGTAGCGCAATCAATAAACCAAAAACGGCCGCAGTACCTACTGCAACGTGGGCACGTACATTAAATGCGTTTAGCATAGGTACGCCAATAGTGCCGCCACCTATGCCAATCATTACTGATAAACCGCCTACAATACTTGCCATAATGCCTTGCCCAAATTTACCTGGTAGTTGGTTTACAAGTGCGGGTGCGCCGGCTCTAAATAACATGTTTAAACTGACTAAAATAGCAATGCAGGCAAACATGAGCACTAATGCGTTACCGCGAACGGTATGAGCAATAATACTACCGACTACCGCCATAACTAATATAAACGGTGCCCAGTATTTTATTAGCGCAAGGTCAATATTGCCTTTGCTATGATGCGAGCGAATAGATGAAAGCGAAGTAGGTACTATGGTTGCAAGTGATGTAGCTGTGGCTATCATCATTGCCGACTCTGGGCTTACGCCAAAGCCTTGCAGTAAAAAATACAGCACAGGTACGATAACAATACCCCCGCCTACACCAAAAAGTCCTGCTAAAATTCCGGCAAAAATACCGGTTGCTATTAAGGCTACTACTATTGGCCATTGGTTTATTATTTCTGACATTGTGTTCCTGCTGTAGTTACGGTTGCACGTCCATCTGAACGAGGATCTGTTGCTGCTTCAAGGCTTGTAGGTGTATCTAAAATAGCCCCAGCGTGCCCCATCATTTCGTTATTATTATCAACGCTTACCCAATCGTGGTCACGTTGATTTAATTCATGTTCTATATGAAAAACTAACCCTTTTTCAATTTTTAAATTTGTACTTGTATCACCCCATGTGCGCCCAAGTAACCAACGAGGGTCGCTAATGGCTTGGTTTATTGATTTATTTCGCCATGCGTAGCCTGCAAAAACAGCGGCTTGGGTTTGTGGTTGCCCTTCACCGCCCATAGTGCCGTAGGCAAGGCGACGACCATCGCTAAACTTTGCCATTGCTGGGTTAAGTGTATGAGCCGGCTTTTTATTTGGCGCAAGGGCGTTAATATTGTTATCCGCATCAATACCTTCATTGTTTAAACTAAAGCTTAAACCACGGTTATTCCACACAAAACCGCCTTCGCTCATTAATATTCCGCTGCCAAATTCCCAATAAATACTTTGAATAAAGCTGACTAATTGGCCGTTTTTATCTCTAGCTGCCATCCACACGGTATCGCCAGGCTCTGCGCTAAAAGGCCATTTTTTGGCTTTGGTCATATCAATATTATTAGCAAGTTGGCTTAAGCGATTATCGGTTAGTGCGTTTTTATAACCGTCTCCTAATACTTCAGGGTCAGCCCAAAGAGTTGGGCGATGGGTAAAGCTTTGTTTGGTTGCCTCAACAATTAAATGCATCCAGTCGGCATCGGTTTTAGCTTTGTGTTTTAGTTTATTTACGGCACCAATTATTTGCAGTGAATGCACGCCTTGTGTTGGTGCGGGTAAGTTATAGCAATCAATACCTGATAAGTTTGCATTTAGCGCAGTAACGACCTCGGCTTTAGTATTTGCAATATCACTTACGGTAATTGAGCTACCTGCTTTTGCTAAGTCGGCGGCAAATGAGTTAGCAAGTGCACCTTCATAAAATGCGTTTAAACCCTGTTTTGCTAAGTGTTCAAATGTTGCTGCAAGTTTAGGGTTTTTAAAATGCTGACCTGCTTGCAAGGGCTTACCATTGGGTATATAGAGGCTTTTAAACGCGTCATTGGTATTATTTGCAGCAGCTAGCTTTTCGCAGCCTGCTTGCAAGCTTTTTGTAACGGTAAAGCCCTCGCGAGCAAGTGCAATGGCGGGCGCTAAAATTTTTGACAGTGGCAGTGCTGCGTGTTCATCTAGCTCAAGGGCTTTTTGCCAACCGCGTATTGTACCCGCTTGAGTCAATGCGCTTAGTCCGCCGCGCTCTGGTATTTGTGTGAGCGTGTTATAAGCACTTGTATTACTTGCAGCTCGGCCGCAGGCGTCAATAGCGATGGGCGTTTTTTGGTTTGGGTTATCGATAAGCCAAAAGCTATCGCCACCAATTGAGTTCATATGTGGATATACAACGCTGATAGCAGCGGCCGCGGCTACCATAGCCTCGGTGGCTGTACCACCTTGTTTTAATATACTTATACCTGCCTCAGTGGCCGAAAAATGAGACGCGGTAAATGCAATGTTGTGTGTGGTCATGCCGGTGTGTCCTTTTTTAAGTGTGCAGCTAATTGTTGTACGCACGCAAGTAGGCTTTTATCGTTACCGTGGCTCATCATTAATGAAAAGCCATACGGATGTGCATTTGCTAAATTAGCCAGCGGTAAGTGTACTTGCGCCGAACCACTCAGCCCTGCAATTGCCGAAAGCGTAATAATTTGCATGCGTAAGGCGCTTGTGTCGGCGCCTAATTTAGGTGCGGTTGTAGGGGTGGTAGGTAAAAATAAGCAGCTGTGCTTATTTAGGTTTTTAGCGACGATTGCTTGCCACTCATACTGTATTTTTAATGCCTCTTGTTCTTCTTGCTCGGTTAAAGCCAGTGCCATTTTAAAACGAGCTGCAATTGCTGGCGCAAAATGAGAAAGCTGATCTGGGAGTTCAATCCAATCTCGGTGCGTTTTAGCAATCGCACGACCTTGTAATATTCTAAAGGTATCGGCAAGCTCACTTAGTAAACCAACGTTGGGGAGTTTAAACTCGATATGATGATTAAAATAAGGTTTGATTTTTTCTAAAAGCTTACCCAGTGGTGCTTGTAAAGAGGGGTCAACAAGTTCAAAGAGTGCTTCGCAAATAACTAACGTATTTACTTTATTAATAGGTTGTTGTGGTAACAATACATTACCTACATCGCTTAATAGCTCGGCGCTTTGGGTAAGCCAACCTATGGTATCAAAAGGCGGTGCCAACGGTATTAGGCCGTCTTTTTCAATCACGTTATGGCTTGGCCTTATACCAAATAAACCACAATAGCTGGCGGGTATTCTAATTGAGCCGCCAGTGTCGGTGCCTAAGCCAATATCGGCTAAGTTAGCAGCAACGGATGCAGCAGACCCCATACTCGAACCGCCACTTGCATGACCGCTAAGTTTTGGATTTTGTGCTGCACCATAGTGAATATTATTACCCTCTAAGCTGTAAGCAAGCTCATCGGTATGGGTAAAGCCTGTAAAGCTACAACCCTCGTCCATTAACATATTTACGGCACTTGCTGTTTGCTGGGCCGGTTTTGCTGCTTTAAACCAGCTAGGGTTACCTGCGCTGTTGCGCTCGCCTTTTATTGCAAATACATCTTTAATTGCAAGACGCTTATTAATAAGCGTGCCTTGGTAATGTGTTTGCCATGCCTTAGGACCATGGTCACAAAAAATACCGGTCGTATTATTATTTTTGGTACTCATATCACCACTCGTTATAAAAAATCTGACCAAGCAGTTCAGATTTAGAGTGATTAAAAAGACGGATTAATTTTTATTATTTTTCAGCTCACTGCGTAACATCTTGTTTTTATTTTACAGAGCCTGATCCGCTTTTTAATCGGTTAGCTTATTATATTGTTTAAAACCTAAGCAAGAGGAATGCCATAAATTAAAACCCTGTCCAATTGGTCAGGATTTGGCGAGTTGTATGAGGTTAGTAAATATGGGCTGTAAAAATAGTGGTATTAAAATGAGCTAAAACAAACCAATTTGGTGCGCAGGTGCACCAAATTGGTCTTTATTTATATGGTTGTGAGCGCTAAATAAGGGACGTTTTACTGATGATTAAACCGTTAATATCGGCGTAAACCCAATCGTTAGGTTCTATGGTGGTGCCAAGCATGGTAACAGCTTGGTTTTTATCACCAAAGCCGCGCTTTAAGGTACTACGCGGTGTAGAGCCTAGCGCCATAACCGGTAAGTCCATAGTGGCGAGTATTTCTATATCTCGGCAACAGCCATTTATTATTACCCCTTCCCAGCCATTATTTAGGGCACGCTCAGCCATAATATCGCCAATAAACGCAAAGCGTTTGCTCGCAAACCCGTTTATAACTAATACTTTACCTTCACCATTTTCATGCAATATATCGGCGGCAAAAGAGTTGTCTTCTGGGCAGGTAACGGTAACGACTTGACCGTAAAACGTGGTTTTTTTACCAAAGTGATAAAGGCCACTGTCGGCTACTTGTACGCTATCGCGATGATCGTCAAATAAATCGGGTGTAGTAAAGGGTTTCATGGGTTAAGTCTCACTTTGCTCAGGTATTTTAAGACCAATACCTTTTAAAATTATGTGGGCAATTGATTGCGTAATTTGTGCCACATCGGTTTTGTCGTACTCTAATTTGTTCATTACGAGTAAAACCTCAGCCTGAAAATCGGCGTAATACTGCGTGGTAGACCAAATAGTAAAGAGCAAATGGTAGGGATCAACCTTATCCATTTTATCTGCGTCCATCCACGCTTGAAGTACATCAACTTTTTGCTTAACCCAAGGGCGGGTATTGGTTCTAAAGTAGTTTTGTAAATAAGGGGCACCGCGCAGTATTTCGCTGGCAAATAAGCGAGATTGCATTGGCTGATTTACGGCGAGTATTACTTTACTTTTAATATAGTTATAAAGCACGGTAGCTGGATCGTCGTTAATTGTGACGTTATCTAGCCCTAAGTTCCAATTAGCTATTATGCGGTCGATCACAGACTCGTACAGACCATCCTTACTTTTAAAGTAATACAAAATATTAGCTTTTGGCACCTGCGCTTCTTTAGCAACCATGCTCATACTTGCTCCGTCGTAACCTAATTGCGAAAACAATTGCTCGGCGGCATCTAAAATTAGTTTTTGGTTTTTTTCGCGTGTTACTTCTTTTTTATTTGGTTTTATTTGTGTGGTCATTGTTGAGTTTGCGTGTTTAACGTATTGATTGATTGTAGCTTTACTGACCAAAAGGTCAATTACTAAAAAGTGTGAATGTAAAAAACAGGGGAAGAGGTTTAAGCTATAAACTTTAGGGTCTGTTGATCTTTGCGGATTAAAATTTGTTCAAACTATGGGCTATTTAATCGCGGCGCGAGATTTGTAACCTAGTGGGCTAAGTAAAAACCGAGCAACAAAGAGTAAGTAGTCCCTAGGAAGAACCCTTTGGGCAGCGCCTGTTTGGCATTAATGCTACGTTATCGCCCATTTATGGGGAATAACCACACTATATAGGCTCTGCCTTGCCTAAATACCAAACAGACTGCTGCAAATTTAACCTTGAAAGATCAACAGACCCTAATTGTTTAATTAAATAATTACTGTTAGTTTAGTTTCAAATTTACGAGTAGTACTTTTGGATTGGCAAATGGAGTTTTTAAGCAAAAATAAATACACGCTTTATGGAGTTGCTGCAATATTACTGTGGAGTTGCTTAGTGGCATTACTACGGGATATTTCTGAGTTGTTTAGCCCCATTGGTGGTGCTGCGGCTATGTACTCTGTCAGTGCGATATTTTTAATTTTGGTTATGGGAGTGCCTAAGTTTAGTGGGTTTTCAAAACGCTACCTGGTAGTAGGTACTTTATTATTTGTATCGTACGAAATTTGCTTAGCGCTTTCTATTGGTATGGCAAACAGCCGTCATCAGGCAATGGAAATGGCGGTTATTAATTATTTATGGCCCACGCTAACTATATTGCTCTCTATTATTATTGGTCGCAAAAAAGTAAGTTATTGGGTGTACCCAAGCATGATTATTGCTTTTTTAGGCGTTGCTTGGTGTATTACGGGCGATCAAGAAATGTCACTCGATACGCTTGTCGCTAACTTTGCTGATAATCCTGCTACTTATTTAATGGCATTAACTGCAGCGTTTATATGGGCTATTTATTGCGTGGTTACGCAAAAGCTGAGTAATGGCAAAAATGCCATTACGTTATTCTTTACTGTTACGGCAATGAGTTTATGGGCGCAATATGTTTTTAGTAATGAAGCACCATTAACGTTTTCACTCAGCTCAAGCATAACATTGCTATTAGCAGGAGTAGTGGTAGGGAGCGGGTATGCACTGTGGAACCAAGCTATTATTGGCGGTAACTTAATGCTGCTTGGCACACTTTCGTACTTTACACCGGTGTTTTCTACTATTATTTCAGCGCTGTATTTATCTATTACGCTGAGTGCTTCGTTTTGGCAAGGAGTTGTACTGGTAACCGTGGGCTCGCTAATTTGCTACTTTGTAACGCGAGAAAAGTCTGTTACAGAGCCAGCAAAAACACTAAGCTAAATTATATTTATATGTAACTAGATTAATGAGGCGTGCTATACGCCTCATTAAGTTTGTGGCAACTATGCAGGCATAACGGCATAGCTTGCTGATTTGTATCTAACTTTTTTTGCACAATAATAAAATATTAACGCAAATACTGCAGCGCTAATATCAACAATACCGCTTTGATAATATTTAAAAAAATCATCAGCTAATAAAGCCTGTACAAGTGTTGAAACTCCCATACTAGCAGATAAAAATGCAATGCCGATTAAGCCCCAATAGCTAGCGTGGTGAGTTCCTTTAAAAAAGGTATAAGCAACAAAAACAAAAAATACCAAATAGTAACTATAAAGGTAACTGTAATTTGCGTTCTCTATATATAGGTTTGTCCATTTAGCTTGCAATAACGTGGCAACCACGGCAATTATTGAACCTACACACACACCAATTGTTAAATTTGCCATAAATCGTGTGCTTCGTTTATTTGGATCTTTTTTAAAGCGTTTGTCTAACCACAATAAGTTACCAGAATAAAATAAGAATGCGCCAAGCAGCCCCATAATAAAATACCCCCAACGCCCCCATTCACCTCCATAAGTACCAAAGTGAAGTGAAAAGAAACTTGCTACTATATTACCCCAAATACCCTCATCTCCTTGCGGATAGCTTGAGTTAAGCACTTTTAATGTATAAGGGTGTAAAAATAAGTAGTCTGTATCAGGTCCGCGAACAACGGCGCTGCTATTACTCATTTTTAATGTTGCTGTTGGACTGTTTGTGTTTAAACGATTAAACGCAATATGAATTGGCTCATAACCTGTAGCGTAGTTTTTTGCCGCTAGGATCTGTTTATCTATACTTGGTAAATTTGCAATATGATAATTATGTGCTGCTGGGGCAGGGCGTTGAAAAAAGGATTTATCGTCATAAAATGCTGATAGACCATCATAAATTAGGTCATGAAATGCAAACACAACAACAGTAAACGCTATAATTAAATGAAAAGGCAGGCTGGCGATCCCAACTAAATTATGGCTGTCGAGCCAAAAACGACTAGCACCTTTTTCTTTTCGTATTGCAAAAAACGTTTTTATAAGCGTAGGTAGTAAAATAATTACGCCAGACACCAATGCTAAAAAGTACAGCGCAGATGCTATACCGAGTATATACACCCCTGATTGGTCGTGACCAATCTCGCCTGCAAACCCTGCAGTTCGATGCAAATAATCTATTAAATCTGCAAGTTTATTCTCACTTTGTTGCTGTATAACCAGATTATTTTGCTGGTTTATATGTAGCGCCTGTAATTGGTTATCAAGTGCCATACCGCGCTCTTTTCCTTGGCTGTACCAAGAGAGCGGTGCTTGATCTGTTAGTAAGTCAATAGAAAAACCATTGCCCATTTGCTCAGGGTACTTAACTATTGCTTGGTCAACTAATGTTTGGTAATTGTTAGTGTGTGGTTTAGTCACTGGTGCACTGACGGGGTTTGCCCACTGTGCTAATTCGTGCTTAAACATGGTTAAACTACCAGCATAAAACCCTATGAAAAGGACTAAGCCTGCGATTATTCCTGTCCATGTATGCACACCTTGATAGGTGCGCAAAATATCGGCTCTAACTCTCATAGCCAAGTCCTTAAAATTATAAATAAACTATATAGCGTTATATTTAAGCCCCCAAGCGTCAGCCAAGCATTTTTTGCCGAGCTAAACAGGTATGTGAAGCTAAAAATGGTTAACCATAAAAGAGGGATTATCCACATATTAAATTGCACTTTATCAGGCGCATCTATTCCTCCCGCTCCGTACCATGCAAAAAAAGCAACGAGAATAAACGCTAGTGCGAGCCCTAAAAAACAACCCGCCAAACTTTTTCCAAGCCAAGTTGGTTTTATTTTTTGCCTTTGTGCAGATGACATTATTTAACTTCCTTGCGTTTAATTAGGCTGACGAGCGGAATTATTATTAAAGCGAGCATTATCATTAAAATGATAAAAAATACGGCTGCCGCATTAGAAAAAGCATATAAGGCTAATGGTATTGCAATAACAAAAAGGACAAATGTGAGCTTGCGCCAGCTTTTATTAATGGGTTTGCTTAGTGGTCGCTGGTGGCGGTTACTAAGATAAAACAGCGATGTAGCAGTAAATAAAATAAGAGAAAGGGTAAGTTGCAACATAAATAAAAACACTTGTTAATGATATTGTCATTCTAAATGATAATTAAACTCAATTGCAACAAGTGCGTGTTTGCGCTATTTTTCCGAAAAATAAAATAACCATCCATAAAAGGGAATAATAGCGGTGCGGTCATTCAAACTAAATAAGCTTTCACTAATCATTACAGGCTCTTTATTGTTGTCTCAAAGCAATGCATTTGCTGATGAAACAAGTCGTGAATCAATAGATACAATTACTGTAACAGGCGAAAAAATCGAAAGGTCACTCAAGGATACGATTACATCGGTTGCAGTTGTAGATAGTTCGTTATTAGAAAATGGGCAACTAGGCTCTGTTTCTGAAGCCTTGGCAGAAATGGCAAATGTGGTGGTACTTACTGGCGCTGTGCCAGATATGCGCGGTGTGTCGGGTAATGGTGGTGCAACTGGGTTTAACTCATTTAGTGGTGGCTCAAAAGCGCGAGTATCAACACTTGTTGATGGGGTTAGTCAGCCATTTGTTGCTGATTTAACTGGTGATACCGGTTTATGGGATATAGAGCAAATAGCGGTATACCGTGGACCGCAGTCAACAAGTAATGGGCGTAATAGTATTGGTGGTGCTGTTTATATGACAACTAAAGCGCCAACACAAGATTTTGAAGGTGCTGTACGCGTTGGTTATAAAAATCAAGACAGCTACCTTGATACAGCGGCCGTTGTTTCGGGGGCATTAGTTGAAGACGTATTAGCATTTCGCTTGTCTACTCAATATGTAAACGGTGAAACCTTTAGTAATCCAACGGTATATGAAACCAATCCAACAGATAAGAACTTAAATAACCTTAATACCAGCAGTACGCGAGCAAAATTACTGTATACCCCAACAACAGATTTAGCTGTACAGCTGACTTACTCAACGTATAGCGAAGAAGGTAATACGGGTCGTAAGTATTATGAAGGTGATAAACCGTTTGATTATGTGCCTTTATTTCAGCGTGACATGGATACCCAGTCAGACACGACTCAGGTAAATATTGATTATAAAATTAATGATAACTTTTCGTTCGATATATTACTTGCTTATATGGATTATGAATGGGGCTACGAGGCTTATGAAGCACTGGCAAGCGCTGAGTCTGATATTTCTATGGATGAAAAAAATATCACCATTGATAGCAAGTTAAACTTTGGCTTAAATAGTGAATTTTATTCAGGCTTTGTTGGTATTGCTTACTTTGACCGTGACCAAGACTTTAAAAGCGTTGGTGCAACCAATTATTTTGGTGACGATAGTAGTGACTCTAAAGCAATTTATGGCGAAACCAGCTTTAAGTTAACTAATGAGCTTACTTTAACCGCTGGGCTTAGAGTTGAGCGTGAAGAACAACTTCGTAATTTTGACATGGCTTTTGGTGGCAGTAGATTAGTTGAGCAGCTAGACAATTCTAACACTATAAAGCTACCGACCTTAGCTATTCAATATAAAATTAACAATGATACGACCCTATCTGCAAGTGCTCGTCGTGGTTATAACGCTGGTGGTGGTGCTTTGAATTTTACCGCGCAGGAATATTATTACTACGATCAAGAATCAGTAAATACGTACGAGTTGGGCTCGCGTAGCGTACTAAATAATGGTGATTTAAATATTAGTGCTAATATTTTTTACAATAATTTTGATGGTTATCAAGCATTAAGTTCTGATAGGAAAATTACTAATATTGACGACGCACATAGCTATGGTTTAGAGCTTGAAGCATATAGCATGTTAGGTGAGCAATGGCAGTTACACGCAGGGCTGGGTTTATTAAAAACTAAAATAGATGAATCAACTACTTATTCTGATGCAGTGGGCAATGAATTAAATTCAGCACCAGAACTGACTGCAAGTTTAGGGGTATCGCATTGGTTTACAGATACCTTAAAGCTAAATGTGAGCGCTAATTATGTAGACGAGTACTACGGTGATTTAACTAACACCGAGGAGCGTGTTGCTGGCGGTTACACAATTACGCGTGCAACAATAAGCTATAACAGCGATCATTGGTTGGTGAGTGCTTTTATTAATAATACATTAGATGAAGAAGCATTTACGTCGGTAGAGCCTGCAAGCGGGCGTTACCCAACGGGTTATGTTGCTGTTGTTAACCCACAAACATTAGGTGCTTCAGTAACGTATCGTTTTTAACGTGCTTCTAAAATAATGAATTGGAAATTGTAACGCTACCTTTTAAAGGTAAAATAATTTAAAGCCCTAAAGCATTAGGGCTTTTCAATAAAGGGGGAGCTTTAACCGAGCTTAAATTAAATAATGTCGCGCACTTGTTGTTTAAATGACTTGCCAATTTTAACTGACACGCCTGATGCTAGTTGAACGCTTTCATTACTTAACGCAACAACTTTATTTTTGTTAATAACGTAAGATTTGTGGACTTGAATAAATGAAGTATCAAGCTCTTGCAATATGTATTTGAGAGTACTGCTTGCAAGTAATGCTTTTTCACCTTGCCATACTTTTACATAATTTCCATAAGCCTCAAACATGTCTATATCGCCTAATTGAATTTTATGTTTTTCACGATCGATTTTAAGGGTAATAGTCAGAGGTGCCTTGGGATTTAGCGTTATGTGTTTTCTTTTTTTCCGTACTTTATTGAGTGCTTGGTCAAGCCGTTGAGCAGAGACTGGTTTTAGTAGGTAGTCAGTTACGTCAAGTTCAAAACCGGCTAAAGCATATTCTTGATATGCACTAATAATAATCACTTGTGGTCGATTCGCGAGCACTTTTAGTAATGCAATGCCCGATAGTTCGGGCATGTTTATGTCTAAAAATAACAAATCAATAGATGATGTGGCTAAAGCACATAATGCATCTTTAGCGTTAAGGTATTGTCCGCTTATATAAATGTCTTTATGTGCACTTAAATGATGAAGTATAACTTCATGCGCGAGTGGCTCATCATCTACAATTATTGTGTTTAGCATGCAGCCAGCTCCAATTTAAGTGTGGTTTGCCAAAGGTTTTTATTTTCATTAATAATTAATGTGTGCTTATTTGGATATAAAAGAGTCAGCCTACGGCGTAAATTGTTAAGTCCCACCCCATGCTCTGAATTGTTATTAGGTAGAATAGGGTTAGAGGAAAATAGCGTTAGTATGTTATCGGCCATGGTGATTTTAAACACAACCGTTACTTTTTGTGACGTGGGCTCTACACCATGCTTTATCGCGTTTTCTAAAATCATTATTAACAGTAGTGGCGAAATTAAATAGTGTTGTTGATATTCAGGCCATTGCACATCAAAGTTGCAGCGCTCAGCGCTTCGTAAACGCTGTAATGCAATAAAACCTTTTAAGTAATTAATTTCTTTTTCTAAACTCACCTGTGCTTTTTGGCCTTCATAAACACTGTAACGCAGTAAGTTAGCTAATTGCATAACAAGATCTGGTGCATTATCTGATTTTTTTAATGTCAGCGCATAGAGGTTATTTAATGTATTAAATAAAAAATGAGGGTTAATTTGCTGTTGAAGTAGCTTTAGCTCTGTTTTTGTTTGTTGTTGGGCAATGTTGCTAATTTGAACATGTTGTTGCTGTCGTTCAAACGCTAAAATAATCGGTGTGCTTATGGCTAAAAATAAAAATACAAACTGATAATTTTCAGGGCTGAAAATATTATTATTACCGCTAGGTGTTAAGTTAGCAATGCCTGAGGGTAAATCGTTAATAGGTAACAGTAGCAAGCACGATGTTAATACAGGTGTAAGTGCAACGAGGCTTATTAAACTTGCAAACAAAAATATTAATACACCATGATAGGTTAATACGTAGCGTATTAATAAATATCTATTTAATAAATACACTCCATATACTAATCCGGCAGAAAAAGTAATTTGCCAAAGATAACCCAAAAAAGTATCAAACTGTGTGAATACTTTATAAACGTCAATAACAGGCTCAATAGGCTGGTTTAACATAGGATCAGTGTGCGTATTGAGTATGCTTGATGTAACTATTGCCCAACCTAAAAGTACTATAAACACGACTGTATCAAGTGAAAACAAGGATTTAAGCCATTTATTACTCAACACATTGTTATTTTTATTAGTGCGTTTAGTAATAAGCCATATACCACTTGCAGATGCGCACAGTGTCCAACATTGTGCATCAAGGTATTGCCATTGCGAAAAGTTAAGAAGCTGGTTATTAAATACTAGCAAGAGAGATGGATAGGCTAAAAAGCCTAACAGCCAAACTATGATTGCGGGTGTAAGTAATAAACGATATGCAAACGCATGGGCAATAAAAAAGGGAATACACTGTAAAAAAAGTTGAATATTAATAGCCAGATATTGGCTAGTTGAATCCATATGTGATGACAAAAAGCGTATATGAGAGTCGAGCATAATAGCAGCTATTAGCGGTAAAAAAATTATTAGCTGGGTAATGCTAAAGCGTTGCCATATTGGTGTATTGGCTTGCTGCATATGTGACTCCGTTTTTATTATAGTTTCTGAGCAGATACGCTTAGATAAAATTGTCTTTTTATTTTAAACATTACCTTTGCACAATTCACTACGCTGAGCGCGCTAGTTTATCCATAAAATTGTTTCAATCATAATTTATTTTTAAAATAATTATTTTATTTCATAGGGTTAGCAACCATTTTAAGCATACTAGGCAGTTTATTTAAATGATGAAAGGTCATATTTAAATGACCAACGTTACTTTTTTATGTTCATCATTTATTTCAATACGTTAACCATTGTTTTCTCGCTTGTATTGACTTGCTTTCTTAAGCTGGTGCTATACCAATTAAGGATGAAACTAATGCTTACACTGAAAAATATCAACAAAAAATACGCAGATGGTACGCAGGCTTTGAATGATGTGACGATCACTCTACCCGCCGGTATGGTCGGTCTACTTGGCCCAAATGGGGCGGGTAAATCAACACTTATGCGCACACTCGCGTGTTTACAAAATGCCGACTCCGGGCATATTAATTTTAATGGCCTTGATGTGATTGGCCAACCAGATGCGCTTAGATCGCAGCTAGGTTATTTACCACAATATTTTGGCGTGTATCCCAATATGAGTTGTCGGGCGTTACTTGAGCATATTGCCGTATTAAAAGGCATAGATGGTAATGCACGCAAAAACCAAATTAATAGTTTACTTGAGCTAACCAATTTGACTCAGTTTGCTAATAAAAAGGTCGTTAATTTTTCGGGAGGAATGAAGCAGCGTTTTGGCGTGGCTCAGGCTTTGTTAGGTAACCCAAAACTAATTATTATGGATGAACCCACTGCTGGGCTTGATCCTGTGGAACGAGAAAGTTTAAATAATTTACTCGTTAGTATTAGTCAAAATAGGTTGGTATTGTTATCGACCCATATTGTTGAAGATGTAGAAAATTTATGTCACTACGTGGCCATTATAGATCAAGGAGTACTCATACAAAGTGGTGACGTAAAAGAGTTACTAGTTCCTTTAGAAGGTAAGATTTGGCAGCTCGAAAGTTTACCTACGGGCATACCAAATCAGCATGTATTAAGTAAGAGCCATCGCTATGGTAGAGAGTCATTTCGTGTCTATACAGACACAGCGCCTGCACAAAATGCAATAAACTCGCCCGCTACGCTCCAAGACAAGTACTTTTTTGCACTCAATGAAGGAAGTCACACATGTTAATTTTTAATGAGTGGCGATATGCAGTGCGCCAACCACTTGTTTGGCTGTGCATTATTATTCCTTTAATATTTTCGGTTATGTTGTCCTCTGGGCTTGCAGCAGTTGAAGTTGATTCGTTAAAACAATTTAAGTTAAATATTACAATGCTACAAATGATGCAGTTACCTGTGCTTGTAGGAGTATTGGCGCCCGTTATATTTTTACGAGATCAGCACGCGTCTATGCAGGAGCTTATTTATGCTACGCAAACTAGCCTATTTAAGCGCAGTTTAGCAAGAGTATGTTTACTGATTTGCTTGGTTTTTATTATTAGCTTAATCAGTGTTTTAGTAATGATATACATGCATGTAAGGCAATTTGGCTATATACCAAATATGGTTTCTTTTACTGTATTTAATAGCTTTTTAGTGTTGTTACCAAATAGCTGCTTTTTAGTTGTTGTTGCCTTTTTTGTTTGCCATAAATCAACTACTTCATTACCCAATTATGTTGTTTTTGCGGTGTTGTGGATAGGCTACATAATGCTTGCAAGTATTACCGGAAATCCATTACTTGCTGGAAGTAGTATTATAAGCCATCGCTTTTATACATTATTTGTTTGGCTTGACCCTTTTGCATACACAGCCGTAATAAACAGTTTAACCAATTCATTAGGGGCTTCATTTGCTATTAATCGCGTTGTTGTGAGTATGCTTGCTGTTGGTATTTTTTATATTACTTTTAGTAAAAATAAAAAATACACATTATTAAAGAGTGAAAATGGTAAAAATACTAACGAATACATTCGTTACAACACGTTAGAACCCGCTGAATATAAAACAGCGAAAGTCACAAAAAAACCATTTTTGATGATGGCCAGTTTATACAAAATTACGCTGGTTAATTTGGTTTCACACCCTGTCACTTTACTGATTATTTTTGTTTGGCCGGTGATAGTTTTTAATAGTGTTGCCTCGTCGTCTGGTTATGTTGAACCAATGAGTGTTATGAGCACCACAAGCCTTGATGCGATCAGTTATTATGCATTTGATATGCAATTGTTGTTTGGCACTTTATTAATGGCTTTGTGGAGCTGGCAAGTAAGCTGTTTCGCTAAATACTATAATATAGCTGAGCTGATCGCTGCCACACCGCTCAAAACATATTACTTTTTAAACAGTCAGTTATTGGCCCTAGGTACTATGATATTGTTTTTTTTAACAATGAGCTTATTAGGGGCAAGTGCAGCTCAGTGGTTTTTACACAGTGCATATCAATTTGAAGTACATTTAACCATTTTATTTTTGATGGCAATTGTGCTTGCCATTATTGCGTGTGTATTTTTGTGTGTATTTAATTTGTGTCGTTCGCAGCTTATTGCGGGTTTGCTAATTGCTGTTATTTTACTGATCAAATTTACACCGATAATGACTAGCCTTGGCCTCACGCATACATTGTGGAGTGTTGGTTGGACGCCTTTGCAGGCACCTGATAACTTTTGGGGTTATCGTGCAAGTATAAGTAGTTATTGGCCTTATATATCAGTTTGGTTAGTGGCGTGTATAAGTTTAGTTATAATTACGGGGATTTTTAATCACCGAGGTGCCGGGTTGAGCCAAAGAGTAATGGGGGTTAAACATTTTTGGTTACTTATACCTTTACTTATTACTGTGGCACTATTTACTCAATTACATTTAAGACTGGTTGAGGAGAAGCCTTTAACCAACTCGCATAAACGCGAGGCATTTAAAGCACAATACGAAAAAGCATTCTCACAATGGCGCAATGTAGCACAGCCAAACATTGTGCACATTGATGCTAATGTAGGCTTTTATCCGCATCAGCAGCAAGCTCATTTTTCCTTAATATATACCTTAAAAAACACCCATCAAGATCCTATTAAAGAGATATTGGTTGGGCGCTCTGGTTTTTATAAATGGGCCGATATTGAAATCGATGGCGCGCAAAGGGCTAAAAGCTTTCCCTTGCTTAATCAAGCTGTGTTTAAGTTTGAGAATGAAATGCAGCCAGGAGAAATACGTAAACTAGTTACACGGTTTGATGTTCATCAAGCTAAGCTTTGGCCAGTAAGAGGCCATCAGATAATAACCCCTGAATTTAGCTATATACGATCAGTGCCTTTATTACCGACTGTTGGCTATCAAGATAATTATGAATTAACCGATCCTATACTTCGTCAGCAACACGCACTTAAAGTGAAGTCGGTGATTAGACCCACGAAGCTATTTGCTAAAACGGCGAAAGCAAGTACTCATTACCAGTGGCTTACTATGTCGAGTAAAGTGAGTACAACAAGGGGTTATCAGGTTATAACCCAAGGAGAGGAAATATCACGTACCAGCAAAGATGACCGCGAAATATTTCATTTTGAGACTCGTACACCCATAAATGCAATCCCAGCTTGGGTGACGGTGCCTTATTCCCCTGTTACCAAACAGCAAAATGGCGTGATATTAAACGTGTTTGCTAAAGATAAAAACGAGCCAGCACGAGCGGAGTCTATAGCTGTAAACCTTAGCGCAATGGGCGATACAATAAAATGGCTTAATAATATAAGCCCTTATAGAGCAAAACAATTGAGTTTAATAGGCTCGCCTAGTGTTGGTGCTACAGGTTATGCATTGCCGCAACTTATACTTATTGAAGACAGTGTTGGTTTTAGATCAAAGCCAAGCGCTAATGCAGGCTTTGATCAACGCTATCGCCGTGCAGTTCATGAAACCGCGCATCAATGGTTTGGCCATGATATTGGTAATGGGGTATTTTCAGATAGCGCTTTTTTAGTGGAGTCTATGGCAAAGTATATTGAGCTTGTTGTTATAGAGCAGCGTTATGGGAAAGCGACAATGCAAGCGCTGGTTGAGTATGAAACAACACGCTATGAGCAAAGTATGCTGATGAACATAAAGGAGCGAACAGCCTTGGTTGATGCTACACAAAGCTTTGACCAATATTCGCGAGCAACCATTGTCTTTGCTAAGCTACGCGCTGCTATTGGGGATGAACCCATTATTAATGCGCTCAAGTTGGTTTGGAAAAATCATGGTTATCCAAACAGTCCCGCCAATTCTATGGATTTTATACGAGCATTAAAACATGAAGCTGGAAAAGAACAAGAAAGCTTAATAAACACACTGTTTTTAGAGTAAGTACGTTTAATTTGAACATATATTTAGTAAATCAAAAGCCCTATTATTTTAGGGCTTTTTGTTGCGCGCAGATTACTTTGCATTATTTACCTGTGCTAGTAACTCTATAACTTTTTGTTGACCAAAGGTTTGTGCAAATTGCTCTGCTGTTTGGCCGGCTTTGTTTTGATGCGCGTTGTCGCAATCAAGTGATACGAGTGTTTTAGCTATACTAAATTCACCTCTAAAAATAGCGGCCATTAGCGCTGTGTTGCCACGGTTATCTTCTAGACAGGCATTAGCGCCTAAGTGTAAAAGTGTGTTAACCGTGTTTTTATTACCATGGTAAGTAGCAATCATTAACGCGGTGTAGCCTTTATTGTTGTAGCTGTCGATAGGAATACCAGCATCTACAAATTGCTCTATTACAGCGGTGTCGTTTGTACGTGCTGCGGCAAAGTAATAAGCAAATAAGCTTTGGTATTGTGTTTTTGCAGAATGTTGGCTTTCAACTTGCGTACTGGGTGTTTGTGTACTTGGGGTATTTTGAGCGTAAACGCTACTGGTAAAGCTCAGTAGTAGAGCGACTATAATTAATAAATTACGCATAACCATTGCCTTGTATAAAAGGAGGAAGGGGTTTTCCCTCCCTCATGGTTGTGGTTTAAATAGCTATTTAGTTGGGACTAATTGCTTTTAACTAGTTGCTTATAAGTTAGCTGCAAGTTGTTTAACCATTTTAATATCGCCGTTTACAGCTTTAGTTAAGCGTGTACCGTACTCACTATCTGCTTTGTAAAAGTGGCTAAGCATTTTGTGTTTAACACTGCTGTTTTGCACTTTGCCTAAATCGCCTGCTAGGTTATTAATTAGGTTTGTACGTTCTTGCTTGCTAAAACCACGGTATAAAACACCGGCTTGAGCAAAGTTTTGCTGCTTTTTAATCGCTGCTTGTTGTACGTAGCCTTTAAGCTCTGTATTACTTCTGCGTGCAATTGGGTTTTCAGCTACGTTTTCTTGGCTTGGCTGGTAGTTCACATTGCTTGTTGTGTTACCAATATTCATTGCGCCGTCTTGGTTGTAGTTAACCACTTCAACTTTTGCACGGTTAATTGGCAATTGCTGGTGGTTAGCACCTAGGCGGTACATTTGTGTATCAGCGTAAGAAAACATACGACCTTGTAATAAACGGTCTTCTGATGGCTCAATACCTGGAATAATGTTTGCTGGTGCCATTGCTACTTGTTCTGTAGATTGGAAGAAGTTAGTTGGCATACGGTTTAAGGTCATTGTTCCTACTTTAGTTTCTTTAATGTCTAACCACATTTTTGTTGCATCTAACGGGTTGTAATCAAAGTCATCAAGTTGCGACGGATCAAGCGTTTTAATGTACAGATCCCATTTTGGGAAATTGCCTCTGTTTATTTCAGTGTATAAATCTTGTGTTAAATGCTGAAAGTTTTGACTTTGTACTTTAGCTACTTCTTTAGAATCAAGGTTATCAATACCTTGCTGGCTTACCCAATGAAACTTAACGTATTTAACATCACCCGATTTATTAATCATTTTGTATGCATGTACACCCCAACCGTCCATTTTACGAAGACTTGCTGGTGTACCGTAGTCACTGTAAACCCACGTTAGCATTTGTGTAGAACCTGGTTCGTGTGAGAAAAAGTCAAATACACGGTTAGGATCTTGAATGTTATCAACCGGAGATGGCTTTAAAGAGTGCACCATGTCTGGAAATTTGATTGCATCACGAATAAAGAACACAGGTAAGTTATTACCTACTAAATCCCAGTTACCTTGGTCTGTGTAAAACTTAGTTGCAAAGCCACGTGGGTCACGCAGTGTTTCTGGGCTACCTTTAGAGTGAATTACAGATGAAAAGCGAACAAATACGTCTGTTTCTTTACCTGCTTGTGCAAACGGTGCTGCAATTGTTAAATCGTCTAGCTCTTTTGATGCTACAAACACACCGTGTGCGCCAGTACCACGAGCATGCACAACACGCTCAGGAATACGCTCACGTGCAAAGCGTTGTAGTTTTTGAATTAGTTGTACGTCTTCTAGTAATACGCTGCCACGTTCGCCAGCCGTAATTGAATTTTGGTTGTCGCCAACAGCTGCGCCGTTGTCTTTAGTTAACGTAGTCGCTGCGCTTGCCGGTAATGCCATTGCAAGTGCTAGTGCACTTAGTGTTAATTTTGTTTTGTTTATTTGAGTATTCATTGTCGACCTCATCTATTTAAAAGTGCCGGCAGTGGTGCAGGCTGTTAATCTGTTAACGATAGTATTGATTTTATTAACTTCGGTAAAACTGATTAATTAGATTGATGCGATTTGTAAAACAGATGAAATAAATTAACAGGAGCACTTTTTACGTTAACTGAATTTTTTTACTACGACCTTGGTCGCAATATGCTTTTATAAAGTTGATTAAATACAAAGGTTTTTAGTTTTATCTGGCGGTATTTTCACCAAGCTGGTGCGTTTTATACTTACAGTGTGTTGACATATTCGCGCAATAAAGGGAATATGCTCAACCGGTGAGCTTATGCCCACTACTGAGTTGCACTAAAAAGTTGCACAATATTAATCGCGCTTAACTCGTTATACTTAAATTAGCTAAACCAAACAGTTTTAATAAGGTGACAAGATGAATACTAATATTGAGCTAGTGATATTTGATTGTGATGGCGTTGTTATTGATAGCGAAATTTTAAGCGCACAAGTACTCATTAATATGCTTGTTGAAAAAGGCGTTGAGATTGACCGCGCTTATGTACAGCAACACTTTTTAGGCTGCAACTTTAAAACAGTAAGCCAAAAAATAGCGGATGCATTTAATGTCACTCTTCCTGAAAGCTTTGAAGGTGACTACCGCGAGGCACTATTAAACGAATTTGAAACCGGACTAACCACGACTGATGGTATAGAAGACGTACTTAACAATTTAGCTGTGCCTATTTGTATAGCTACTAGCAGCAGCCCAGCACGCACCGCAAAAGCGTTGAGTGTAGTGAGTTTAAGTAAGTACTTTAGCGATACGGTTTTTACCAGCAGCGAAGTTAAGCGTGGTAAACCAGCACCTGATTTATTTTTACATGCAGCTAAGCAAATGGGTGTAAAGCCAGAGCATTGCCTAGTAATTGAAGACAGTAAAGCCGGCGTAAATGCAGGAATTGACGCCAATATGCAAGTACTGCATTACAGCGGTGGGCAACATATGCAAGGCTCTGTTAATCACGTGCACAGTGCTTACCCAAATGTTGATCATTTAACGCATTGGCAAGATTTTTTTAGTGCATACCCTGCACTTAAAAAGCAGTAAACACGCGGCTTTTTAAATAAACAAAGTTTTAAACGTGATTTGCTCGCCTTACACACTGACAGGCAAGCAAACGCAAAATATAAATGTAGATGGTTTTGCTTTACTAAAAATAAAACAAAACATGGCAAAACATCATGCGTTTATAAGCCAAATTATAAAAGGCGAAGTATTTAGGTATTAAGTACTTTGCTGTTAACAATAGGAAATACCATGGCAACGAGTCCACACACACAAACATTTAAAGATGTAAACGAAGAGCAACTTCCTGTTGCTAATAATAAGCTTCACGGCTGGAAACATTTTGCAGGGCTATATGCTGGCGAACATGTTGCGGCTACTGAATTTGTTATTGGTGCAACGTTTGTTGCATTAGGCGCTTCAACCATCGACATTCTACTTGGTTTATTAATAGGTAACCTGTTAGCAATGTGTTCTTGGTGGCTAATTACTGCACCCATTGCAGTGGAAACCCGCTTAAGTTTATATAACTACTTAAACAAAATTGCTGGTAACTCAATGACCAAGCTCTATAACTGGGCTAACGTGGTTATTTTTAGTGTTATATCGGCCGCGATGATCACGGTATCCTCCACCGCCGTGCGGTTTTTGTTTGATATACCTGCACAACTTGATTGGTATCCAAATAGCTTTTGGTTTGTAGCCATTGTTTTAGCTGTTGGCTCTATTGTTGTGTTTGTTGCGATGTATGGCTTTTCTACGGTTGCTGACTTTTCGAAACTGTGTGCGCCGTGGCTATTTGTTATATTTATTGCAGGTTCGTTCGCGTTATTCCCTGAGCTTTCAAATCACGTATTAGGTTCTACCTCTTTAACTAGCTTTAGCGACTTTATGACCATAGGCGACTCCTCCATATGGACGGGCACCAATGCCGATGGTGAAAAAGGTATTGGCCTATTAGAAGTGATTGGCTTTGCATGGGCTGCTAACTCAATTACTCACTTTGGTTTAATCGACATGGCTATTTTTAGATTTGCTAAACGCAAAAGCTATGGCTTGTTTTCTGGCGTGGGCATGTTTTTTGGTCATTACTTAGCGTGGATCTCTGCCGGTATTATGGGCGCAGGTGTTGCGGTATTACTTAAAACAACTATTTCATCACTTGATCCGGGCGATGTTGCATACCATGCATTAGGTTGGACTGGCTTTGTTATTGTAATTATTGCCGGTTGGACTACAGCTAACGCAAACCTTTACCGTGCAGGTCTTGCAGCACAATCTATATTTGTTAATCAATCACGTGAACGCACAACCGCTATTGTAGGTGTTGTAACCGTGATTATTGCGTGTTTCCCGTTTGTATTTTCACAAATGCTTCCGCTACTTACTTACGCAGGCTTATTAGTTGTGCCAGTAGGCGGCATTGTGTTTGCTGAACATGTGTTATTTCCTAAAATTGGCCTAACACGTTACTGGGCTAAATATAAAAACATTACCCGCAGCGTACCGGCTATAGCATCTTGGGCGTTAGCGCTTGTGTTTGGCTTTGGTTTAAATGCTATTGATGTAATGTCGTTTTACTACTTGTTTATTCCTACGTGGATTTTCACCATTGTTATTTACACGCTTTTAGCTAAAAAATATGGCGCTGGTGACGATTACACACAAGAGATTGCAGCAGAAGAGCAAGAGCAGCGTGATATTAAAGAATACCAAGCAGCTGAGGCTAAAGACATTCCTAAGCCAGTAATTGACAGCTCTGTATTTACCAAAGTACTTAATGCGGTTTCTACGGTTTCACTGGTTATTATTTTTATATTTGCCAGCCAAGTGATGTTTTTCAGTGAAACTATGAGTATGTACAGCGCTAATAAATCGCAGTTCGAAATAGCCTGTTTTATTTGTACTGTTATTTATTTTGTTACTGCGTACTGGTCGTTAAAACGCCATAAAGTACTCAATACAGCATCGTAATTACTTATCGTAATACAGTATCGTAATTTATATTTTATTTTTGTTTAGTAAGGTCGCACCATGACGCAACATCAACACACTGACGCTCTAGTTACAGGGCTAAACCAACAAAGCTTGGCTCAACTACCAAGCCATGTTGATACACCAACCTACGACCGTAGCGCAGTTAAAGCCGGTATTGTTCATATTGGCGTGGGCGGTTTTCATCGTGCTCATCAAGCGGTATATGTTAACGAGCTTTTAAAAACCCCAGGCTCTGAGCAATGGGGCATATGTGGTGTTGGTCTTTTAGAGGGTAACCGTGGTCTGCGTGATATTTTAAAGCAGCAAGATTACCTTTATACGCTTACTGTTAGACACCCAGACGGTACAATAGATAACAAAGTAATTGGTTCAATGATCGACTTTTTGTTTGCTCCAGAGGACAAACAAGCGGTAATTAATAAGTTAGCGCACAGCGATACTAAAATTGTGTCGCTTACTATTACCGAAGGCGGCTACAACTTTAACCCGGCAACGGGTGAGTTTGATTACAATAATCCAGATATTATTAACGACATTAATAACCCGAACGACCCAATTACAGCGTTTGGTTACATTACTGCTGCGTTAAAACTGCGTAAAGAGCAAGGTTTAGGCGCATTTACAGTGCAGTCGTGCGATAACATTCAGCACAACGGTAACGTAACACGCAAAATGCTTTTAGCCTTTGCTACAGAGCAAGACAAAAACCTAAGTGAGTGGATTGAGCAAAACGTATCGTTTCCAAATGCGATGGTTGACCGTATTACACCGGTATCTAAAAAGAATGATATTGATTACGTGGTTGATGCATATGGTGTTAGCGACGAGTGGCCAATTACTTGTGAGTCGTTTACACAATGGGTAATAGAGGACACATTTAGTGACTCTCGTCCAAATTGGGATGTTGTTGGTGCTCAGTTTGTTACTGATGTAACGCCTTATGAAACCATGAAAATACGTTTACTTAATGCAGGGCATTCTGTACTTGGTTTATTAGGTTCAATCCATGGCTATGGCACTATTGATGAAACGGTATCGGATGAATTATTTGCCACATACCTGCGTGCTTTTATGGATAAAGAAGTAACGCCAAATCTTGAACCACTTGAAGGCATTGACCTTGAAAGCTACAAAGATACGTTAATAGAGCGTTTTGCTAATCCTAATATTAAAGACAGCCTAGCGCGTATCTGTAGTGAAAGCTCAGCTAAACTGCCTAAGTTTTTAATTGCCACAATTAACGAAAACCTAGTACAAGGTCACGATGTATCACTGGCAACGCTTGTTATTGCAACTTGGTGTTTATACAGCGATAAGGGTTTAAGTGAAAACGGCGAAAAGCTTGAAATTCAAGATGCGATGCACAAAGAGCTTAATTCTTACGCGCAAGAGACTCAAACTAGCCCGTCTGCATTTTTAAAGTTAACGAGCTTGTTTGGTAAGCTTGAGCATAACGAAACGTTTACTGCTGAATATAAAAAGTCGATTGCTGCGTTGTATGCACCTAATAGTAAAATTAAAGCCATTATGCAGGCTGTACTTGATCAAAAGAGTAACTAATTATGAGCATTTTAATTAATCATAAATCAGGCGAAAACGTAAGTGTTAGCTGCTTTGGCGAAGTGCTGTGGGATTGTTTTGATTCAGGTAAACGCTTAGGTGGCGCGCCACTTAATATGTGTGTGCGTATCAACTCACTAGGCATTAAAGCCGATATGATCAGCGCTGTTGGCAACGACGAGTTAGGCGCTGAGCTACTAGGCGAAATTACTAGCAAAGGCGTAAGCTGCGAATACATTGCTATTAATAGTGACAAAAAAACCAGCACGGTTGAGGTAACACTCGACAGTGGCGGCTCAGCAAGTTATGAAATAGTGGCAGACACTGCGTGGGATAATATAGCGCTTACTGATGAGTTACTTAGTAAAGTTAAAAGTAGCGATGTATTTGTATTTGGCAGCCTAATTGGCCGAAGCGAAGCGTCTTTAGCAACGTTAAATCAACTAGTTGATGTAGCAAACTTTAAAGTATTTGACGTAAACCTACGTGCACCGCATTACAAGCTAGAAACACTTGTAGATTTAATGAATAAAGCAGACTTTATTAAATTAAACGATGAAGAGCTATACGAAATAGCAAAAGCGATGGGTTGTAAGTTTCATTCGCTTGAACAAAATTTAGCGTTTATAGCACAGCAAACAAATACCGATTACTTATGTGTAACCAAAGGTAGCCACGGTGCTTTATTAACAATCAAAGGCGAGAATTTTTATAATTCAGGTTATTTAATTAGCGTAATTGACACTGTTGGCGCAGGGGATTCGTTTTTAGGTTCGTTAATTTATCAGCTTTGTAGCAACGACGACGCGCAATATGCCGTTGACTTTGCATGTGCCGTTGGAGCAATGGTCGCCGAAAGTTCTGGCGCAACACCTACTTTAACGCATCAACAAATTAGTGAGTTTATGAACCCACTTTAAAAAACATTGTGTGTGAAAGCGGTTATAACGTAAAAGTTTAACCGCTTTTTTTGTGCCCAAAATAAGACGTGTGTAATAAATATTCAATGTGGAGCGTTAAGTGTGCAGGTTGCGTAAATAGTGGCTTATATCGATTATTGTATTAGCTAAACGTCTTATTGTTTGAGGGTTGAAGCTTTGTTATTGTTCGTCGATTATTCACGGATTGAAAAGGCGGGGCGACACACAATGCGCTCTATAACTAAAATACAAAAAGAGAAACGTGCTTTATGATCATCTTTTTTATCTGCCTCACTATTTTAATACTGGGCTATAAGTTTTACAGCCCATTTGTTGAAAAACAAGCCGGTTTGGATTCAACTGCTGACACACCACAAAAACGCTTTAGCGAAGGTGTTGATTACGTAGCTATTCACCCTGTACGAGCATTTTTAATTCAGTTTTTAAACATTGCTGGCGTAGGTCCAATATTTGGCCCAATTTTAGGTGCTTTATACGGACCAGTTGCACTAGTATGGATTGTACTTGGTAATGTTTTAGGTGGCGCTGTACACGACTTCTTCTCAGGTGTAATGAGTATAAAAGAAGACGGTAAAAGCCTACCAGAAATCGCAGGCCATTATTACAACGTCGTATTTAAAGGCTTTATGCTTGTATTTACTGCCATGCTACTGTTTTTTGTAGGTGTGGTATTTATTATGAGCCCTGCAGGTTTGCTAAGTAACCTTGATTTTTTTGAAGGTACAATACTGGCAAATAATACCTTTTGGGTACTCGCTATTTTAGCGTATTACTTTTTAGCTACCTTGCTACCAATTGATAAAATTATCACTAAGTTTTACCCAATTTTTGGTGCGCTAATGATTGTAATGACAGTGGCAATTGCTATTTCATTACTTATTAATGCGCCGCACTTACCGGTACCAAGTGACTTTTTAGCTTACTTTGAAGCTGATCACGCACATGACTTTTTAGAGCCAAACCCAGATGGATTACCAACATGGCCATTGTTATTTATAACAATTACCTGTGGTGCTATTAGTGGTTTTCACTCTACTCAAGCGCCAATTATTGCGCGCTGTTTAACTAACGAAAAATACGTACGTCCAGTTTACTACGGCGCTATGATGTGTGAAGGTATTGTAGGTTGTGTATGGGCACTTGCTGGTATTGCAGCGTTCCCAGATGGTTACGCGGGCTTAAAAGCATTGCTTGATCAAGGTGGTCCAGGTTTAGTTGTTAACCATGTAGCTAACAGTTACTTAGGTGTATTTGGCGGTATAATGGCAATTATTGCAGTAGCCGTTTTCCCAATTACTTCTGGTGATACAGCGTTCCGCTCATTACGTTTAACAGTTGTTGATGCGTTTAATATTCCGCAAAGCTTACGTAACCGCTTATTGGTAGCGGTACCTATACTTGCTATTGCATACTTTATGACGAAGCTCGATTTCTCGTTAATTTGGCGCTACTTTGCATTTTCAAACATGCTGCTTTCTACAAGCGTATTATGGCTTGCCACTAAGTACTTGTTTGACCGTGGAGCATTCCACTGGATTGCGAGTGTTCCTGCTGTTATAGCAACAGCGGTAACGGTTTCTTATATTGGCACTGCAGCAATTGGTCTTAACTTATCAAGCGATTTAGGTAAACCTATTGGCGCTGTAGTGACAGTGATTGGCTTAATTGTTTTAGCAATTGTGCACTCTAAGCATAAAGTTAAACCAACAGCGGTTTAATAATAATCACATAAGTTATTTCAAGCATTAAAAAAGCGAGCTATTCATAATCAATAGCTCGCTTTTTTTTGTGTACTAAATTTAGGTATTACTGAGTTGCAAGTTCAAAGTAACTGTTATCGTCGAGCGTTTTGCTTATCATCATAGCACCCTCAAGCAAGCTCACTGTTTGAATAGCCGCTTTAGTAGGGTTAAGCTCACCATTAGCTAGGTGCGCAGCGCTAAGCCATGTTAGGTTTTGATTAAAAAAGCGTTTTACTTCAAGGCGTACTTTATCTGGAAGGCTATCGCTTTCGGCTCCTAGTAACCCACATAAACACATTTTTCGGTCGGTAACTAATGCACTTCTAAAAAGCTGAGTGTACACATCAATAGGATTTTTACCGCTGGCTTTAAGCTTGCTTGGCTCGCCTAACGCAGCTAAAAAAGAATTAGTATATTGATGAGCAAGCTCTGCACCTAAATCGGCCTTAGTCGGAAAGTGATAGTGCACACTGGCGCTTTTAATTCCAACTTCGCTGGCAAGCTCTCTAAAGCTAAAATTGCTGTACCCGCCAAGGCGTACCTTGTTTTCAGCTGCTTTTAATAAAGCTTCTTTTTTACTCATTTTTAATATTTTCCTATCTGCAGTAATACCAATTTTATTAAAACATGATCATTGTATCGCATTAAATAACTCACTAACTGCGTTAAAAATTATTCATACAGAATAACTGCATGTCATGATTTTCGTCTTGTTATTGTGCTATTTTCTTAGCGCAATAATAGGTCATCTATTTAATGCAATTGGTACAGCAAAATTATCGACCAGTAGGTAGTTATTTACAAGCGTTTTTATTTTTAAGCAACCCCCTAATTTTATTATGAATTAAGTTAAATCCTATAAATCAGAAAAATTTAAACGTTGACTTAAATTTAGTTTAATATTATAAATTACCTATCGGTAGGTAGGTTACTGCCATTAATTCACTTTTAAACAATAAAGATAGAGATTGCTATGAAAATTTATGATGTAGAAAACTTTCCAAACCCACTTCGTGTTCGTATCGCTTTAGCTGAAAAAAATGCCACTGCAAATGTTGAGTTTGTACCTGTTGATTTATTAAATGGTGAGCACAGAACAGAAGCCTTCTTAGCTAAAAATCCATTAGCAGGTGTGCCCGTATTAGAGCTAGATGACGGCACGTTTATATCAGAAAGTACCGCTATTACTGAGTATATTGATACCGCATTTGAAGGCCCATCTTTAATGGGTGAAACCGCAAAAGAGCGTGCAGTAATTAACATGATGCAAAAACGCGCAGAATCTATGGTGCTTGACGCTGTGGCAACTTACTTTCATCATGCAACTGATGGCTTAGGTCCAGAGCTTGAAACGTATCAAAATGTGGCTTGGGGTGAAAAACAAGGCGAAAAAGCACGCCAAGGGTTTAGCTATTTTAATGATGTACTAGCGCAATCGGCATTTGTTGCTGGTGAACAATTTAGTATTGCTGATATAACATTGTATGCTGGACTGGTATTTGCTGGATTTGCACAAATAGCAATCCCGAATGAGTTAACCCATTTAGTTGCATGGCAAGAAAAAGTAGCAAAACGCCCAAGTGTTGCGGCTTAATTAGGTTATTAGTTTAAAATTTAAGTGGAGTTACGGTTAGGAGCCAAATATGAAAATTGCTGCCGATTTTAGTAAACGAGTTGTGGTACATAGCGAAACGCTCCCGTGGGTTGCATCGCCAATGGTGGGCGTTGATAGACGAGCACTAGATCGAGTAGGCGATGAAGTTGCTCGTGCAACAACAATTGTTCGCTACGCACCTGGCAGTGAATTTTCGCCGCATGTACATACAGGCGGTGAAGAGTTTGTTGTGCTTGAAGGGGTATTTCAAGATGAGCACGGTGACTTTGTGGCAGGTTCTTATATCCGTAATCCACCGCAATCAAAGCACAAACCGGGGTCTGAAAATGGCTGCGTTATATTTGTAAAGTTATGGCAGTTTCAGCCAGATGATCGAACCCACGTGCGTTTACAAACAGACTTGATGCAAAGTACGGCGCACCCTAGTTTTAAAAATGTAGCCGTAACCCCTTTATACAAAGACAGCTTTGAAGAGGTAAGCTTGCTGCACTTTAAGCCCAACGCCTGCATGGTTATAAACGCAAAAGGCGGAGCAGAGCTGCTAGTACTTGAAGGCTCATTTGATGAGCAAGCCGATACCCTTGTAAAAAACAGTTGGTTAAGAGTGCCTATTAACAGCTCTGTTAACGTTAAAGCGGGAAGTAATGGTGCAAAAGTATGGCTTAAAACGGGCCATTTAACTGATGTAGAAAACCAGATATCTCGCGTACAAAATGCGTAATTGAGTCGTTTATTTGAGACTATTTAATGATCTAACTCAGGACTATTTATTGATTTAGTTCAGGACTAATTAATTTTAGAAGGTGTACTTTTACCACTCAGCCTATTTAAGGAGAGCAGTGATGGTACACACAACACATGGTTTATCGATTGGTCTTGAACGTGCAGGAAGAGAGTTTTTTTTAAAACTTAAAGCCGTTGGTACGCTTACTCACGACGACTACAAAATAATTACCCCAATGATAAACTCAGCTCTTGGCGAAGTTAAGCACCCAGTCGTGAACGCCTTAATAGATGGTAGCGAACTTGAAGGTTGGGAACTACGCGCAGCGTGGGATGACTTAAAGTTAGGTGTTAAGCACTCTAAAGAATTTAAAAAAGTAGCTATTTACGGTAATAAAGAGTGGCAAGCTCGAATGGCAAAAATAGGTAACTGGTTCATATCGGGTGAGGTTCAATACTTTGAAAATGCTACCGCAGCCATAGATTGGCTAGATGAATAGCTTGATTGAAAAAATTAAATTAAAGCACTCTTATAGAGTGCTTTTTTGCTCTATGGGTAACGTTATTAAGTAGTTACATTCGCTTTATTTCAATTGTTAATACTGCTCTATTAAAATACACTCATTATTATTGAGCAAATTACATATTATAAAAACAATGAAACAAGTACTTACCTTTATTACATTCCTGATATTTTCTACATCAATACATGCAAAAGATAACAACATATTCACGCCGGTTAGCGATCTTTTTTTAGCTGTTTCTAACGTTGATCACTCGCAAATGCGTGCAGCCGTTGATGATTCATTTCTACTTTTAGAACACGGTGAAGTGTGGACTATTAATGACTTTATAAATGTAGTTAAGCCTTCTGACTTTATAAGAACTAATTATTTTAGTGTTATAAATTCGCGTGTAGTGGGTGATGTTGCATTTATTAATTACTGGAATAAAGCCAATATTAAAAACACTCAAAGAAGTATTGATATTTATTGGTTAGAAAGCGTTGTTGTATCAAAAGTGGGCGATAAATGGTTGTTATCGCAAATGCACTCTACTCGGTTACCCCAAGATGAAATACCTAAAGGTGTCACCTTTATAAAGCAATAGATCTAACTCTAATTTAAAGCCCTGTAATATGGGGCTTTAATCATTTAAATTACATCAGCCAGTACAGGTAATGCCCCTTTAGGGCTAATGTCGGCACTCTTTAGGCGCAATGCCAAAGGTTTGTTTAAATAGGCGACTAAAGTGGCTCGCGCTATTAAATCCAACATCAAAGCAAACTTTGCTAATTGCATGGCCTTGTAGTAATTGAGTACGCGCTTTTTTAAGTCTTAATTGTTGCTGCCAAAGGGCTGGGCTAGTGCCAAATGCGAGTTTAAATTGCTGATAAAACTTACTTCGGCTCATACAGGCTATTTTGCATAAGGTATTTATGTCGAGCGTTTCACTTAAGTGTTCTTCAATATAAAGCAGGGCATCGCTCACTTTTGTTTTAAGGCGTGGCTTATCGCAGCTAGCCAGCAATAGCTCGCGGCTTTGTTGTTGTAATAAACGGGTGATCAATTCGTTCAACGACAAATCAATCAAGTAATGTCGCTGTGCGCCTTGCTCACTAAATAAATGCACCATGCGCTCTAATAATTGCTGCGTTTGAATATTATGTTGGGTATGCACTAACTGAGGTACATATTCAAATAAGCCATCGTGTGCAAAATTTTGCTGCATGTTTAGTGCATTCGCCACGCTCGTTATTTTATCTGTGCTAATTTCAATGGCTAAACAGGTGGTTGGGGCGTGCATTGATGCCTGTGGAAAATCAATTAAGACACCTTGCTCTGGCGCTAATACAAACGACTCGTGTGGTAAAAATACTTTATGGTATTGGCTCCTTTCTACGTGCATTACCTTTTTGCCGCTTAGCATGGCACAAAACAGCAGCTCGTTTGAGTGCAGTGCTACCTTTTGCGCGCTTTGATACGTGTCGTAAATACTCAACTCACTGCTATCTGCAGCGAATGTGACTTTATTTTCTATTAATACATCAAGTTGTTGGCGTTTTTTGTTTAACTGAGATGTGTGCATATCAATCCTTTAGGTTTTTATTAGTTTGGACTCACAGACAACTTTTGTGGACAGCTAATCAAGTTTTTAGGTACTTGTTAGTTTAATGTCAATCAACATTGATTAAATATAAAGCATTTCGTTTTATATAAATGTTCGACCTTTAGCTAACAACAATAAAGAGAGCACACACATGATATATGCAAATCCAGGTAGCGATGGCGCACTCGTAAACTTTAAACAACAATACGGGAACTACATTGGCGGAGAGTGGGTGAAGCCAGTAAATGGCCAATACTTTGATAATATAAGCCCAGTAAACGGTAAGGTATTTTGCCAAATACCGCGTTCAGACAAAGACGACATAGAGCTGGCTCTCGACAAAGCGCATGCAGTGCGAGAGCAATGGGGCACAACGTCGGTGACCGACCGAAGTAACATACTGCTAAAAATAGCCGACCGAATTGAGCAAAACCTAGAGTTACTAGCTGTTGCCGAAACATGGGATAACGGTAAAGCAATTCGTGAAACACTCGCTGCTGATATTCCGCTAGCGGCAGATCACTTTCGCTACTTTGCAGGGTGCCTACGATCGCAAGACGGCACTATAGGTGAAATAGACGCAACCACCGTTGCGTATCATTTTCATGAGCCACTAGGGGTTGTTGGGCAAATTATTCCGTGGAACTTCCCTATTTTAATGGCCGCCTGGAAACTAGCGCCAGCACTTGCTGCAGGTAACTGTGTAATTTTAAAACCGGCTGAGCAAACACCAGCTTCTATTTTAGTTTTAATGGAGATAATTGGCGATTTACTCCCTGCAGGCGTATTAAATATAGTAAACGGCTTTGGTAAAGAAGCGGGTGAAGCACTGGCAACAAGCAAGCGTATCGCTAAAATTGCATTTACGGGTTCAACGCCTGTGGGCTCACATATTTTGAAATGCGCTGCTGAAAATATTATTCCTTCAACGGTCGAGCTCGGTGGTAAATCACCTAATATATTTTTTAATGATGTAATGGAAAAAGACGATGCGTTTTTATCCAAAGCTATTGAAGGCGCCGTGCTTGCTTACTTCAACCAAGGCGAGGTGTGTACGTGTCCATCAAGGCTGTTTATTCAAGAAGACATTTACGAGCAGTTTATTGAGCGAATACTCGAACGTACCTTAAAAATTAAACGCGGAAACCCGCTAGATAGCGAAACTATGGTTGGCGCACAAGCTTCAAAAGCGCAATTTGATAAAATACTGAGCTACATTGAAATAGGCAAAAAAGAAGGCGCTGAAGTACTCACTGGCGGTAATGTAGAGCAGCTAAGTGATGACTTAAACGGTGGTTACTACATACAACCTACGTTATTAAAGGGCACAAACGATATGCGTGTGTTCCAAGAAGAAATTTTTGGCCCTGTTATTTCAATGTCGACCTTTAAAGATGAAGCCGAAGCACTCGAGCTTGCCAACAGCTCTGAGTTTGGTTTAGGTGCAGGTGTGTGGAGCAGAAACATGAATCGTGCTTATCGTATGGGTCGCAAAATAGAAGCAGGGCGAGTGTGGACTAACTGTTATCACATGTACCCAGCACACGCTGCGTTTGGTGGTTATAAAAAATCAGGAATAGGGCGCGAAACGCACAAACTGGCACTGGAGCACTACCAACAAACTAAAAACCTATTAGTGAGCTACAGCGAGGATCCGCTCGGCTTCTTTTAAATAAAGAGCCTAAGCTTTAAATAAACAACCATTAAGTAATAATGCCAGCGCTACCTATTTGTAGCGCTTTTTTTATAGGCAATCAACCGTTGATAATGGCCATGTAGTCCAACATTTTAGCGTTGCAGAAAATAACATTATAATGACGGTGTTTACGAGTCCTACTTAAAAAGCGCTAATTTAGCGAGTTGTAGTGGTGTAAATATAAGGAGCCTTTAAATAATATTTTTATCCTTCCTCAGTTAAGTAAATTTCTATTTGTAGATCATTACCAAAACAAAGTGCCTCAATGCATCTAATCCACTAAATATGAACTTTTCCAAGCTTATTCATTATCAAAACAATTAGGTTAGCTTTTCTAATGTTTGTATTAACTGCTTAGTCCACTATATTTACTTCTTGTTTACAGTTGTTTTTTCGTTGTAAGCAAATAATCTGAAAGTTTTTATAACAACGATAGGTCTATTAAATTGATAAAACGGCGATATTGCTTATCTCCATTGTGCTTGTTTATCAAAATATGAGTGTTTTTATACCAATTCGCTTAATTAAGTGATTTATTTTGAGTATGGAAAAACGTGTTGATAGCTAGGCAAAAAATTCGCTATTTAGTTGTTCTAAATGAGAATTTTTAACGCAGGTAGCGACACGTTTAGCCCCGCAAAATGATTAAGTATTATTGCGGATTGGTATTATTAACAATCATTGATAAAACAAGAAAAATTTTTTAATCCGGAGCATAAAAATGAAAAAAGTAAATTTAACTAAGGCTTTATTAATCGGCGCATCAGCAGCAGTTTTGAGCGCGGGTGCTGTGGCAGGTCCAAACAGTCAATTAACTGTTGCAGAAGGTGCTTCAGCAAAAGTACAAGAGCAATTTAAAGGCTGGGTAGCCGGTGATAAAGTTCGCGGTCGTAAAGATAAATGTTTTGGTATTGCTTTAGCGGGTGAAAACGATTGTAAAGCAGGTGCAGGAACAAGTTGTGAAGGCACTTCAACGACAGACTTCCAAGCTAATGCATGGACATATGCACCTAAAGGTGTATGTGAATCAATTGTAACTCCTAATGGTAAAGGTTCGCTTGAAGGTTAATAAAGCAGGTTTTCCCCAGCACATTGTTGCTGGGGAGCAATTAGGCGCGGGTCTCAGTTTAAAACCAGAACATCTTAACGACATTTTAGCTTTACCCGTAGAGCTGCCATCTACAAATAATAATCTTTGGTTTGAAGTGCATACAGAAAATTATTTTGTGGCAGGTGGTCCTCGGTTAAATTATTTGAGAGCTGTACGTGAAAACTTTGATATCAGTTTTCATGGTGTTGGCGGCTCTTTAGGCTCTGATCATAAAGCTATGCTTGCTCATACTAAACGGGTAAAAGCGCTAATTGATGAATTTCAGCCAGTGCTGGTATCTGAACACGCTGTATGGTCTAAGTCGGATGGCAAATATTTTGCAGACTTAATGCCGTTACCTCGCACCCAAGATGCACTTGCGTCTTTAACTAATGGTATTGATTGTTACCAGACGGGCATTGGCCAGTCAATCTTAGTTGAAAACCCAAGTAACTATTTAGATTTTATAAGTGATATGGATGAACCTCAATTTTTAGTTGAGGCAGCGAAGCGTACTGGATGCGGCTTACTTATCGATATTAATAACTTATATATCAGTAGTAAAAACACGGGTATTGATGCGCTTGATTATTTAAAGCAGATCCCCGCTGAGCTTGTTGGAGAAATTCATATTGCAGGACACGATCCTGATCCAGTTCTTGGTCAGTCACTATTGATAGACAGCCATGGCGCACCAGTGGCAACGCCTGTTTGGGATTTGCTAGAACAAGCAATTGAGATATTTGGTCAGCGACCAGTACTTGTTGAGCGAGATGCGAATATTCCATCGTTTGAAGAGCTTATGATCGAGCGGGAAACTGCGCAAAGCTATTTGAATCAAAGTGAGCTACAAAGTCGCTTAAATATATCTCATAAAGAAGTGGTTCGCTGATGAGTACCAACCAATATATTGATGCTTTTACTCGCTATTTGCGAACGGGCGATCCAAGTGAAATGGAGCATTTTTGCGAAAATCCATCGCATATTAAAAGGTTAGCTGTGTATCGTAACGGGTTTTATAAAGGCTGTGTTGATGCATTAATAGCTAACTTTCCTATGTGTGAAAAAAAAGTAGGTAGTGAGAACTTTCGTAAAATGGCACGACTTTATGTTGACCGTTTTCCGCCAGAGCAGGGCACTTTGGTGGGATACGGACTAAGCTTTCCTGGCTTTGTAACTGATTTGATTAAAGATGGTGAAATTGAAAATAAACATATTTTAGAAGTTACTGAAAATCAGCAAAGTGCATCAAATTTATATATGAACTTAGTTGATATTGCGCATTTAGATTACGCGTGGTTAATGAGTTTGATGAGCGCTGATTCAACTGAAACTTTAACTATAGAATATGTTACTCAACTAATGGAACAAGGTACTGAGCTTACTGAACTTAATGTAAAGGTTAACTCCAGCGTACTGTTACTTAGTGTGAGTGAAGACGCTTTTTTAGAATGGATTTCGCTAAAAACAAATAATAATGATGGCGTTGTAACTAAATCCTCTGCTGAGGATTTTATTATGTTATGGCGTTTGCAAGGTGCGGTGCAAGCCCGCTCTCTTTCTATCGCAGAAGTTGCACTTATGCAGGCTCTACAGGGTACAGGTAGGTCTTTAGGTGAAGCTTTTGATGCAGCAATAACGGTAGATGAACACTTTGAAGTGAGTGATGCTTTTACAGCATGCTTACAAAATGAATTATTAGAAATCCAAATCAATTAGTACATATTACAAGAGTAGGAATAAATATGGGCATGATAAAAAAAATACAACAACTGTACGTGCAGATGGGAGAACAGTTATCGCGGTTCTTGGAACCTATAGCACTGTTTTTTCTTCGTTTTATGGTTGCTAAAGTATTCCTCGACTCGGGATTGAGCAAATGGGATGGCTTTTTACAATTTAATGTTGATAAATACGACCTATTTAAATATGAATTTTTCTGTCCTGATCCAGTTAGAGAAGGTGCTTTGCAGCTTTGTAATCCTCAAACCTTAGATTATGTTGATGGCTCATTTCTTGTAAAAGTAATTGAAACGCTTGCTGTAGTTGCTGGTGTTGTTGAGGTGTTACTTCCAATATTACTGATTATCGGTTTGTTTTCTCGCTTTGCAGCGTTAGGCCTTATTGGTATGACGCTGTTTATCCAGCTTGCAGTTTTTCCTACACTCGATCATTGGATTAATCCTGCTTCGTGGTGGGCTGTTTCATTATTAGTGATATTTGCTCGTGGACCTGGCTTTTTATCTATTGATAAGTTGCTTGGATTAGACGCAAAACGTGCAAGTGCTAAGTAAGCTTTTATATATTAAACGTTAAACGTAACCGGCACGCTAATATCACTTAGGTGCCGGTTATTATTTAGATTAAAGTTAAAAATACACTTATACAAATTAACTCAATAAATTGTGCTGATTTAATATAGCTAACCCCAACCCTGATATTTTCTAATAAAAATACCAAGCCATGCCTAATAGGATTTCCCAATGGAAATAGGATTACTCATTCTTCTTTTCTCAGTTAGTGCTTACGCTATGCTAGCTAAAAAGCTGTCCACAACCATTATTACCGCACCAATGGTATTTTTGGGTATTGGTTTTGCGGTTTCTCAACTTGGGTTTATTAGTATTGGAGACGCACATGAAACCGTATATTTAATAGCAGAAATATCGCTAGTTGTATTATTGTTTTTAGATGCTTCACAAATAAACCTACGAAGATTAAAAAGGCAAAATACGTGGCCTCTAAGAATGCTATTGATAGGTTTGCCGTTGAGTATTTTGATTGGTACAGGCTTTGCTTATTTATTCTTCCCACAGTGGCCTTGGGCAATGCTAGCCCTAGTTGCGGCAATTTTAGCACCTACTGATGCTGCTTTAGGTCAAGCGGTTGTTAGTAATGAGAGCGTACCTTTAAACGAGCGACAAAGTCTATCTGTTGAAAGTGGCTTAAATGACGGGCTAGCATTACCCGTTATTTTATTTTTTGCCAGTATAGTTGCTATGGAAACCGGTTCTCAAGAAAATGAAATGTCATGGTTAGTGTTTGGATTTAGCCAAATATTTATAGGTATTTTGGTTGGCGCATTAATGGGATACTCGAGCGGACGTTTATTTTTATACTCTGAGTCAAAAAAAATATCATCGACTATATATGAAGGGATTGGCGTTTTAGCACTTACCGGCACATCATATTTAATGGCTACTTTAATGGGTGGAAATGGATTTATATCAGCGTTTGTTGCAGGTTTAGCTTTTGGTAATAGTGTAAAAGGGCATTGCCGATTTATATACCAATTTACTGAAAGCGAAGGGCAAATGTTAATATGGTCTTCGTTTGTTATTATTGGGCTTGGTTTACTGCCTTCAGCTATTGAGCATTTAACCTTCCCCGTTGCTGGTTATATTCTGGTGAGTATTTTTATAGTGCGCCCTCTTGCTATTTACCTATCGTTAATTGGTACAAAAGCAAAGACATTAACAAAAGTGTTTATGGGTTTCTTTGGACCACGAGGTCTTGCCACAGCGCTTTTTGCACTTATTATTTCTAAAGATATTTTAGGCCAGTACGGTCACTCAGTTTTAATTATTGCGATTAACGCTGTATGGATGAGTACTTTAATACACGGTATTGCAGCAGCACCTATGGCTAATTGGTATGGCGCTAAAATTAAAGTGCTAAAAATTAAATCAAGAGAGCTCGCTAGGTTAAAAAACAGAAAGTAGCAATTGAACCAAAATAGGAACTCAGCTATGGTTTGTGCACAAATAGAATGAATTTAACGCGGGTGTTTTTGTAAACTCGGTTATGGCACGGAGAGCTTATGAATTCCCCAGAGCTAGAAACAGCACGTCTGATACTTACTAGCTTATCAGCAAGCGATAGTGAAGCACTTCTAAATATCTATTCAGATGCAGAAGTTGTTAAATTTTACGATATAGAGGCTTATAAGTCAGAAGCTCAATCAGCTAAATTAATTGATTTTTTCAATGCTCGCTTCACTGAGAATATTGGTATTCGATGGGCTATTCGTCTAAAGACTACAGGTAAGTTAATTGGCACTTGCGGCTTTAATACATGGAACCAAAAGATGAAAAATGCCAGCATAGGGTACGAAATAGCTTCTGAGTATTGGGGGTGTGGGTTTGCCTCTGAAGCATTACATGAGGTTATTAATGCTGCATTCTCAAATCAACTTCTATTCGGTGAACTATACCGAATTCAAGGAGATACTATGATTGGCAATCTTGCCTCAGAGTCGGTCTTGAAAAAGCTAGGCTTCAAAGAAGAAGGTATTCGCCGTGCAAGTGGTTACTGGAAAAATGAGTTTCATGACTTGAGGTGCTATGGGTTATTAAAGCCTGAATTTAAACAATAATTACAAAGTATAAAAGTTACTCCTACCGCAGCTCTATTTTGGTAAATAATTAAATGGATTTTTATGACTATAAAAAAAACAACAACCAACTATGTATTACTCGCTGCTTTTCTAATATCACCTATTGTTAATGCAGCTAAAAACCAAGCATTACCAGCCACGCCTGAGCAGTGGCGCAGCATAACAGAGCGCGATATTAACGCGGCTTATAGTATTACCGCACATAATCACCCTGGTATGTTTGATAGTAATAACCCAACTTTCCCTGATTTATTAAATCAAGCAAAAGCGGAGGCACTTACATTGTCGGCTCAAGCGAGTGGGCCGCAGGCGCATGTAGCGGCAATTGCGCGCTTTAGCACTATTTTACAAGATGGTCACGCTGGTGCGTTTTCAAGTGTAGATAGACCCGCGCGCCGCTGGCCGGGCTTTAGAGCTGTATGGCGAGGTGACGCGCTAAAAGTGTATTACAGCGAAACCAAAAATATTAGCAAAGGCGACGTTGTAAGCCAATGTGATGGGCAAAGCACTGATACCTTAATGCGTGAGATAATATTTAAGTTTCATGGTGAAGTTGCACAACCTGGGCATTGGTGGCAGCAAGGTTGGCGGTTACTAATTGACGAGGGCAATCCATTTTTAACCCCTCTAAAAGAATGCGAATTTGTTAAAGCCAATGGCAATACCTATACACAAGTACTCAATTGGTCAGTAAGGCCTAAGTCAGCAAGCAGGCATTTAGAAAATGCTTATAACGGTGATGAACTCCCCATTGATTTAACGTGGCCTGATAAAAACATTGCTTGGATTGCTATGCCTAGCTTTTCATCAACAGATAAACAAACTGCTGCATACAATAAAGTGTTTGAAAAAATACAACAGCAGCGTAGCAAGTTACTTACTGCAAAAGCCGTGGTATTAGATTTGCGTCATAACCAAGGCGGCTCATCTTATTGGAGCTCACAAATAGCCAAAGAATTATGGGGTGAAAAGGTAGTAGAACAAAAAGCAAATGATAAATCTCAAAACACGCAAGTGTGGTGGAGAGCATCAAAAGATAATACTGACTATGTAGAGTCTTTATTTGGTGTTGTAAAAGATCAACCCGAAGTACTGAAAACGCTTAAAACCGTAGCTGCTGGTATGGCTTTATCACTTAAAAATGATGCCCCATTTTATGTAGAACAAGAAACTAATACGCTAATTAACATGCCGCAAAAGCCTTTAGCGAGTGACTTTAAAACCAAAGTGTTTGTTATAGTGCCGCCGCAGTGCGCCAGTGCTTGTTTAGATGCGCTTGATAAGTTTAAGCTTTTTGACAATACAACGTTATTTGGTGCACCAAGTAGTGCTGATTCTATGTATATGGAGGTACGTTTAGCTGATTTACCTTCAGGCTTCGGTAAAGTTGTAGTGCCAAATAAAGTATATGTAAATAGAGCTCGTGGAGCAGGAGATTTTTACAAGCCGGATGTTGCGTATAACGGCCTTGATTGGACAACTAATGTGTTGCTTGAGCAAATAAAAACACTATAAAAAAAAGCCGCTTGTTATAACAAGCGGCTTAACCTTCTAACTAGGAAATAGTTTAGAACGTGTAACGAGCACCAATTGAGTAACGCGGACCGTATTGATTAGCAAATAAGAACTGCTCTTCGTAACGTCCGTAACCTTCTTCGGTTGCATTGTTTAAGTTTATGCCATCAAAAAATACCGTTACGTTTTCGTTTACATCGTAGTTTACGCTCATATCCCATTGGCCATACGCTTTAGCATATTGCGGAGGCGCATCAGCTGAACCTTGTGCTTGGCCTACACCAATTAGGTACGAGTCGCGCCATGCGTAAGTAATCTTAACCGATAGGCCGTCTTTTTCGTAAAAGCCTTGGAAGTTAGCTGAGTCACTTAAGCCTGTAAGCGGTGCTTGTTGATCTAGGCTTTCGCTATCAAATTCAACGTCGCCATCTACAAATGTTGCGTTAACACCAATACCAAAACCGGTTTCACCAATTAAGTGCTGAACAGCTACTTCAAAACCATCTACCGATTTACTGTCGGTGTTTTGTGGCTGGCTAATATTCCATGTAATTAGCGGATCGTCGCTGTTTGGTTCAATAACGCCATTTGCATTACCGTAACCGCTGGCAATCATTTGTGCAAAAATAGCGTCGGTTGTTGCTTGCTCGCCACGTGATTCAATATCGCTTACGGCTTGTAAGTAACGAGGGCCGTTTAAAATATCGTGCAAGCCATCAATAGTGGTTTGCGTAATGGTGGTTTGAATAAAGTTATCAACATCTTTTTTAAAGTAACCAACAGATGCGTAGCTGCCTTCTGCGTAGTAATACTCAAGTGATAAATCAAGGTTTGTTGATTCAAACGGTAATAAGTTTGTATTACCTTGGCCACCTGTACGAGAACCTGGTTTTGGGCTGCCTGTTAAACTACGACCACCGGCTAGATTACCTAGTGGTGCACGCGACATTGTTTTACCCCAAGATACGCGGGCTACTACGTCTTCAGTTAAATCAACACTTACGTCGATTGAAGGCAGTAAAACATCGTAATCACCTTGTTGCTCTAAGAAGTTATCATCGCCGCCCGCAGCGTATTGCATGATCCACTCTGAAGCGCTTATCCAATTAACTTGATCTTCAACGCGTTGACGTACAGTACTGGTTACGTCTGTTTGCTCATAGCGTAGGCCTGCATTTACTTTTACGTAGTAGTTACTTACGTCAAACTCCCAGCTTGATTGAACATAAAAGCTATTAGTGATTTCTTCTACGTAGCTCTCGCTATCTATTCCGTCTGCGTATGCATTAGCGGCATATGCATCGCCACCTGTTACATCTGCCGTTAAGTAAGCAATTTGGCGTGCAACAGCTTCGTCAAAGTCATAGGTATAGTAGTAACCAGGTTGTAAGTCACTGCCGCCGCCATCAAACTGATCTAAAAGGCCTGATGTATCATTACGGGTAAACATGCCGTCTGGGAATATTTCTGTATATGATGGGTTAAAACCTGGGCCACCTACTAAACCACTCCACGCGGTGTAACCACCTGTGTTTTGTTCTGTACGTGATGCGCCAAATTTAACTTTAACTAAACCAATGTCATAACTTTCGTTATACCATGTTGTATGTAGCTGTAATTGTTCAATGTTTGATTCACCCGGTGAGTGAGTAAACTGACTAAAGTTTGAATCAATTTCGCCAGGTGTTAATTCACTTGTGCCATTTAACCAATTAACTTGTGCACTAGGTACTTCGCCCGTGCGGTAATCATAAATTTTATTAGCTAGCTGATCAGACCCTAAAATTACTTGGCCTGCACTTCCCAGCCCGTTGTCGGCGCCGTTATCGGTTTCGTTTTTAGAGTCGTGGTAATCAAGCTCTACGTGCCACGTGTCGCTAATTTCCCAATCTAGGTTTAAACCAAGAGAGCGGGCTTTTACTTCTGTAGTGCCTTTATTAGCTGTGAATGACGCGTCATTACCGCTAATGTCTGCATATACTGCAGTGCCATTTTCATCTAGTTCGTAGCCATTTATATTGCTACCAAAGTCGTTCCAAATACCCCAACCAATGCTTTGAGAGCCAGTTACAGCTTTACTTGCTGTGTAATCAAGTGTTGCTACAAAGCCATCGACCGGTGCGTATTGAAAAGTAACTTGCCCATTTGTACGTTCACGCTCTACATCTTCAATAGAGTAGTTCATGTCTTTAGGGAAGTAGTAGTTACCTGCAGAATCTGTGCGGTTATCAACTACGTTGCTGCTATCTAATTCAGGTAAGTCTACGTTTGCCTGCCAGCCTTGAATATTGGCACTTTGTTTTTGAAAGTCACGCTCTTGGTGCGAAAATGAAAAACCGAAACCAAAAGTGTCATCTACAAAGGTATTGCTGTAAACAGTAGAAAACTCTGGTGTTACGTCATCGCCAGCTTCGTTCGACGAGTCGTGGTTTGCTTTAACGGTTGCCGAAAAATTTTGACCTGGCTTTTGAAAAGGTCGCGCAGTAGAAATATTAACCGTTGCACCTAAGCCACCGCTTGGCACGTCTGCACGAGCTGTTTTAAACACTTCAAGCGCACTTACGCCTTCAGAGGCAACGTTTTCAAGGTTATACGAGCGTGTATAACCTGTGCCCGGCATTTGGCGGCCATTTAAGGTAATCAAGTTAAACTCTGGACCAAAACCACGTACTGTAATTTGGCTACCTTCACCGTTAGCGCGGCTTACCGATACACCGGTAATACGCTGTAATGATTCTGCTAAGTTTGTATCTGGGAATTTACCCATTTCTTCAGACGAGATAGCATCTACAATACCCGAAGAGTCGCGTTTCATATCCATAGAACGAATAAGTGAACCACGAATACCTTTTACTTCAATAATTTCTACATCAGGCTTTGCTGATATGTCTGCTTCTGCAGCGATAGCTGTGTTTAATGTGCTCGCAGCAATGATGAGAGACACAGAAGCCGCAAGTTGGCTCTTTTTAAAATTGAATGTGTTCATAATAGCTCTGCTTTATAAAATGTTGTTGTGTAGCAATAGGCGCTAAGCGCCCATTGGTGTGTGTTTTATGGATTTGCAATAATCACGTTATCTATACGGTAAAGCGCGCCATCGCCCATGTCCCAGCTAGGAAAAACCATAATTACGTTTAATGCGCTAATGTCTAGGCCTGCATCAAATAATTGCTGAAGAGGGAAGGTGTATGTTTGCCATTCGCCCGTTACAGGTACTTGGCCTTCAACACTGCTAGATAAAGCAAGCTCTACGGCACTCGATGTACCAATTGATTCAATTTTAAATAGCCATTGTGCGTCAATATCTGAAGGGGCTGATACAACTTTCATATCAAATTGAACTACACCATTTTCAAGTATTGCAGAGGCATCAAACGATACGTCTTCATCAGCTATAAAGCCCATTACTGTAGCAGTAGAACCAATGCTAAATTGCGCTACTGCGCCATGCGCGTCATCATCGGTTTCTGTTGTTGGTGTAGAGCCACCACAACAATCCCAAATACTCCATTGCTCGGCCGCTGCATCTTTAAATACAGTAAGCTCACCCGTTGCAGCTGGCGCTGCATTTGGATTATAAATTTTAACGTTATCTACACGGTAAACAGAGCCTTCACCTGCACCCCATGCTGGGAAAATCATTAATACATCTATAGTACTTACATCTAAGCCAGCAGCTGCAAGATCAGAGAGTTTAAATGTATATGTTTGCCACTCGCCAGTAACTGGTGCTTCGCCTTCAACACTTGCCGTTAATTCAAGCTCTACTGCAGAGTCACCTTCATTTGACTCAACTTTAAACAACCACGGTGTAGCTGGATCGCTAGGCGCTGAGGTTACTTTTAAATCAAATTGAATAACACCTTCATCTAAAATGCTACTAGCATCAAACGATTCGCCTGCGCCACCTGACGATGTGCGGCTATTAAAGCCCATTACAGTAGGCTCTGCACCAATGCTAAACTCTGCGGTTAGACCATGTTCTTCATCATCCATGGCTTCAACTGGGGTTGAGCCACCACAACAATCCCACATTGGCCATGCTAGATTTTGCTCATTTTCAAAAATAGTAAGCTCAGGTGATACGCCTAAGTTATCTTGAGTAATCTCAACATCGTCAATTAAATAAACAGCGCCTTCACCTGCGCCCCATGCTGGAAACACCATGATCACATCAATTGCGCTAATATCTAAATCTGCAGCATCTAAATCTTTTAGTAAAAATGTATAAGTTTGCCATTGGCCAACAACAGGGCTTACGCCTTCAAGACTATCTGTAATTGGCATTTCTACTGCGCTAGAACCTTCATTACTTTCAAGTTTTACAAGCCAAGCTGCATCAGCTGTGCCTGGTGCACTTGTTACTTTCATTTTAAAGCGAACGTAACCTTCATCCAGCATTGGAGATGCATCAAATGGGCTAGCTTTTCCTGCTTCGTCAGTAATAAAAATTTCACGGCTAATAAAGCCCATTACTGTGGGTTCTGCACCTACTACAAATTCAACTACATCACCTTGGGTTTCATCTGCAACAATAGCGGGAGTAGAACCACCACAACAATCCCATGCAGGCCAGTTTGGATTAAATGACTCACCAAAAATAGTTAATGGTGTTGCAATGCCTGTCGAAGGTGGGCTAGGAATTGGTGCATCGCCTTCAAGCAAAGCATCATCTAGGCTATTGTAACCAGGGCGAATAGTTTCACAGCCTTTACCTGTTTCAGGGTTAGATGCACATTGATAAACACGTACGTAATCAATAGCAAAGGTTTGGCCATTTTCAAATGCGCTAGCATCTACACCTAAATCATTTACGTTTTCAGGCCAGTCACCACCTACTGCTAGGTTTAGCAATAAGTGAAAGTCTTTATCAAATGGTGCGCTATCCCAGTGAGTTTCAAGCTCGCCAGAACCTTGTTCAAAATATTCTGCAAACCAGCCACGATGTTTTAGACCTACAGCCTCGCCACTTGCATTAGTACGAACTTCAGATTGACGCTGAGTTGCATAAAGGTAACCGTCTACGTACCAGCGAATTTCACCTTCTTGCCATTCAACAGCATACGTGTGGAAGTCATCAGCAGGATTAGTATCTTCAGGGAATTTGTATTCTTTACCTGTATAGCTGTTATCTGGCCACGCGCGTCCGTAATGAAGGGTGCCGTGGATACTAGACTCTATACCGCCGTCTTCATCTGGTGTTTTAAGGTTTACTGATTCTAAAACATCTATTTCGCCAGAACGAGGCCAAGTGCCGTAAACCTCATCAGTTGGTAGCATCCAAAATGCTGGCCAGCTACCTTGTCCTGATGGAAGTTTGGCGCGCACTTCAAAACGGCCATACGTAAAGTCGGCGTTATAACGCGTATTTAAGCGTGCTGAAGTGTAAGGTTTTTCTGCACCTTCCTCAGCGGGTAGGGCAACAATGTTTAACACACCGTCTGCAATAAATGCATTTTGCTCGCTGTCGGTGTAACACTGTTTCTCGTTGTTACCACCGCCATCGCAGTTTAATTCATAGTTCCATTTGTTTGTATCAATGGCTGAGCCTTCAAACTCGTCGCTCCAAACCATTTGCCAATCTGAAACTGGCTCAGAGGCATCTACATTTTCAAAATTTGATTTAGTGGCAGAGTCGCCACCACAGCCAGCTAACGTAACTAAAGAGATAGCGGCAAGTAAACGTGTAATGTGCGTTGTTTCAATGTTCATAACTGAACCCCGGTTTCAACAGATTATTGTCAGATTAATTGTTTTTTGAGCTTTGTTTTTTCATGCTGTAAGCGCTTACATTTTGATATGTGTTTTGTAAGCGCTTACAAATGATATTGTGGAGTACGCAAATGGTCAACATATTTGTTTATTTTATTTACAATTAGTTTACGGTAAGACCAGTTTACCAATTTGAGACTGTACATAAATTGCATTTTATACAAATGGTTACGTTGTTTGTGTTTTTTGATGGGAGCAAGAACGGAATATTTTTTACGTCAAAAAGTAGGAAAGGACTTAACAATTAAAAGGTTAGTGACAGGTATATTTATAGTATTTAAAGAGTATTTTGTTTATACCAATCTACATAAAAGCAATTTTAAGTGGATTGGTATTGTATGAGATAAAATATGCTTGTTTTTACTTGTTTTTACTTGTTTTTAAAAGGCATTGAAAGTAATCCCCAAAGCGAGGCATTTTGCTTTTGGCTTGGGTATTCTTTTAAGCCAATATTTATATCTGCGTCGGCTTTTTTTGCTTTATCTTTGTAGCTACCAAATAATTTATCCCACCAAATTACACTAAAACCATAGTTTGAGTTAGTTTCGCTAACCACTTGGCTATGGTGAATTCGATGCAATATTTGCGTCATTAATATTAAACGCAGTGGTTTTTCAATGGCATTAGGTAGGCGTATATTTGCATGATTAAATAATGCTAAACCATTAAGTGCTATTTCAAATATAAGTACCGCAATGGCAGGTACGCCAAGAGCAGTTACTGCAATGAGTTTTATAAGTATGCTCAGCACAATTTCGATAGGGTGAAAGCGCAAGCCAGTACTTGTATCTACATGTGCATCGGCGTGGTGTACACGGTGCAAACGCCATAAAATAGGCACTTGATGAAATAATCTATGCTGCCAATAAATTAATATATCGAGTAAAAGTATGCTCAATATAATAATTAAACTGCTTGGTAGGGCTATTTGATTAAATAAGCCAATGCCGTGCTCTTGAGTGTAAAGTGCAACAGCGGTTAACCCAATAGGGACCACTAAGCGCGCAATAACTGATGAAGCAAACACTAACCCAAAATTAGCAAACCAACGTGTACTGCTTTTAATAGGTGCTTGGCGAGCAGGCTTTTGCCACTCAAGCAGCATCATTATAATTAAAATGCTAAAAAAGCAGCCGAGTCGCCACCATACTTCATTAGTCATTTATTACCTCAGAATTTGCACTGTTAGGCACGTTTTCAGCTGCTTTGTTAGCATCGGCTTCTTGTTGCTTAAGCGTGTGATAACCGCCATGTATACGGGTAAAAATAGTTATCCCACACGCAATAGCAAAAATGCTCGCCATAACCGCAAAGTGCTGCGGCCAAATACAAAATGCAATAAATAGCGCTATTGTTTCAGTGCCTTCGGTTAAGCCGTTTAAATAGTAAAAGCTTTTGTATTTAAATTGCGGTTTTTCGAGTTTAAATTTTTCGGCGGCAATCGCAAAAGCTAAAAAGCTTGAGCCCGTACCAATAAAAGTGGCAAGTAATAACGATCCCGCTATCGCGTTTTGCTCAGGGTTTGCCAAAATAAAGCCAAGCGGAATAGCCGCGTAAAATAAAAAGTCGAGTGTGATATCTAAAAAGCCACCCGCGCTTGAACTTTGGTTTGCATAGCGTGCTAATGCGCCATCAAGCCCATCTAAAATGCGATTTAAAGCAATAGCAACTAATGCGCCGTACCACATTTCAAACGCCAGTAATGGCACGGCTAATAAGCCTACTAAAAAGCCTACCACAGTGAGCTGATCGGCGGTTATGCCGCGTTTATGCATAAGCATAACCACAGGTGTTAAAAGTGGCTTAATTACAGGGGTGATAAATTTGTCTAGCATGTTTGTTGCCTTATGCGTATTAAAGCCACGAATTAAAGTGCGCTATTTAAAGTAATGAGTTTGCCATTTGCAGCGTCGGCGTCGCTATGGTCATGAGTTACCATAATTGCAGGTAGCTTATGATCGCGTATTTGGCTAAACACGAGTTCGCGTGTATCAACACGCAGTTGGGTGTCGAGTTTGCTAAAGGGTTCGTCGAGTAAAATGGCTTTAGGTTCGCTCAGCAGCATACGTAATAATGCAACACGGGCTTGCTGCCCGCCCGATAAGTTATCGGGGTGACGATTACCCATGTCTTTAAGACCTACTTGCTCAAGTGCGTGTTCTATTTTTTCAAGGCGTTGTTTTTTATTACCTTTGGGCATTGCAAAGGCAATGTTACCAGCAACAGTTAAATGCGAAAACAATAAAGCGTCTTGATAAAGCACTCCAATATGGCGCAAGTGCGGAGGGGTATTATCGATATTTTGACCATTAAGCCACACCTCTCCATTGGCCTTAAAGCTACTTGGTAAAGTACCCGTAAGCCAATTTAATAAGCTTGATTTACCACTGCCTGATGGGCCCATAATAGTCAGAATTTCACCGCCATTAACTTGCTCGTTTAAGCTAAGTAACAGCTCATTTTGGCGATAAAGCTGACAATTTTTAATCTGTAACGATGACTGCATTAAAAAACCTTAACCCTGATAGTGTTAAACATGGGTGCTTTAAATATGTGCACGTTTAAACACGTGCACTTTTGAAAAAATATTTAGGTAAACCCCATGCCAGTATAAATCCAATAAGTGGCAACGCCATTTGCATAATAGCGTACACGGCACTGGTGCGTCTGCTTGCGCCATTGGCAAGCGTAACGGCTTCGGTTGTTATTGTGGCTATGCGCCCGCCGCCAGCTAAAAGCGTGGGGAGGTATTGTCCAAAACTAATTGCTAAGCCCAGTGCGGCTGCAATTAAAATCGGGGCAAACAACTGAGGTAGTTTTACTTTAAAAAACACCTTGCATGGCGCTGCGCCTAGGCTTGCTGCAACATGAGCAAAACGAGGATCTAAGCGCCTATAACTGCTCGCAAGTGACAAAAACACATAAGGCAACACAAACAGTAAATGCGTAAGTACCACATTAAAAAATGCGGCTTGGTTATTTACCAATTGTTGTATCCATACTAGCCCAAACAAAAAGGCAATACTGGGTACTAATAACGGTAAGTAAATAATTAAACTGGTAAAACGAGAAATAGGTTTGTCACTCAACTGCTCTGATTCTAAACACAATAAAGTAAGAATAATGGCAAATAGTGTGGTTACTAGACCGATTGCTAGCGTATTAAAAAGCGGACTGCCCATTTGCATTAGCGCACTTTTAAAATGCAGTAGTGTAAATTGCTCAGGCATTGCATCTGGAAAGCGCCAAAAACCTGCAACCGACCACATAACTAAACCAATAAGTGACAACAGTATAAAGCTAATTACTAATGTGGTGAGTACTACCGTTATTTTTTGCCAATAAAATCCGCCGTATTCGCGCACTCCATTAGTGAGAGAGTCGCTAAATAACACTTTTACGGCCTTTTCCCCGCCAAGCCAAAGGGCTAATAACCCGCCTGTAACAGCCAGTTGTAATAAAGCACCCGCTGAGGCTTTAATGCGCAGGTTTAAATCAACATCGTTAAACCAATGCATTATTGCAACGGCCAACGTGGGTGGTGTATTTGGGCCTAAAATGAGTGGCATTTCTACACTGGCACTTGCATAGGCAAGCACTGCTAAAAGGGGCAAACGTAGTAGCGGATAAAGGCTTGGCAGTATTACTTTAAAAAAGGCGGTCATTGGGCAATAACCTAAGTTAAGCGCAACCTTATGTTGTTGGCGTAATTTTTTGCCAAGCTCAGGTTGAGCAAGTACGCCCAGTGCCATTAGTAATAAAAAGGGAAGCTCTTTTAGTGTTAAGCCTAAAATAATACTAATACCGAACGAATCATGCGGAAACATACCGTTTGGCGCAAGTTCCCAGCCGCTTAACCAAGGCGACGCTAAGCGTGAAATCATACCTGAAGGGGCAATTAAAAACCCCACCGCAATAGCGGCTGCGGCATGAGGTATCACTAATATAGGGCTCAATAAACGCTGAATTCGGTTAAGCCACGGGCTATTAAAAAACGCAGCTAAAATCATTAAGGTAATGATAAATGCAAGCAGAGTACTTATTAAGCCCGTTGCAACGCTTAAGGTAACCATTTGGGTAAGGCCGGGTGTTTGCCAAAGGGCGTTAAAACCTTGCAAGCTAAACGTTGTTTGCTCAAGTACGGGCGCATAACCAAAGGCAGGCAGTAATACGCTAATTAAGCCACCAAGTACGGGTAGTATAAGTAAAGCGAGTAAAAATCGCGGGCTAAATTTTACAATGCGCGTAAACATATCGGTGCTGCACTGCGTTGTTGCTTTGGTATTTACTGGTGCACTTTTTGAAATAACGCTCATTGGCTTACTCCATAACGGGTTTGCCAACCTTGCATAATGGCGTTTACCCAGCTTGGATGAGGTTCGCTCAATGTGCGTTTAATACTGTTTAAAGGCAGTGCACTTGGATGCGGTTTAGCTGTTTTAAATAAGGCTTGCTGTTCAGGCGTTAACGTTGATTGAATAAGTACGCTTTTATCGCCCCATATATGCGCTTTTTGTTTTTCAGCTTGCGCCTCAGGGCTGAGTAAAAAATTAGCCACTAATTGCGCACTTTGCTGGTGGCTTGCATTGTAAGGGATTGCCACAAAATGAGTATTACTTAAACTGCCATCACTCATTGCGTAACTGCGAATGCTGTTTGGTAAATCATAGCGTTTTACAGCTGCCGGTACTTCAGGTGCTGAAAAAGTAAAGGCTAAACTTAGCTCTGTATCGTCCACAAGGCGGCGCATTTGAGCACCACTTTGCATAAAATGAGTGCCACCACGCCAAAGAGTTGGGTGTAATTTATCTAAAAAGTCCCACAGTGGGTTTAACACTTGCGCTGTATTTTTAGTTGTAGCTGGTTGGTTTAGCTGCGCTTTAATGTTTTCGCTGCTTTGCTGATGCAGTAAAACTAAGGCGTATTTTAAAAAGCTCATACCTAAAAAGTCAGGCGGCTTTGGGTAACTAAAGCGCCCTGGGTTTTGCGCGCTCCAGTTTAATAATTCGTTTAGTGTCGTAGGCAATTTATTGTTTGCCTTACCATTTATTGCAATGCTGTCGTAATAAAATGTAAGTGACGCTTGCCCCCATGGAGCCTCCATACCATTGGTAGGTAAACCAAAGTCAAAGGTTACAGCAGGGTTGTTAGCCGGATCGGTTAATGCAAAGTAGGGGAGTTTATTAGCCCATTCTTTTAAAAGCAGAGAGTGCTCACTCATGGTGGCAAAGTTAGCCCCGTTGATCCACATTAAATCTACGCTGCCTTGGTTGTTATTGTTTGCTGATTTTTCGGCAAGTACACGGCTTACTGCTTCGCTGGTATCGCTTAATTTTACATGCACTAGGTTAATGTTGTACTTAGTTTTAACTTGCTGAGCTGCCCATTGAATATAGGCATTTATTTGCGCGTCGCCGCCCCATGCATAAAAGTATACATCTTGATTGCGACCAAGTGTTTGAACTTGTTGCCAGCGAGATCCCTGTTGTGTGTTAATTACTAAATTACTTTTACTATTTGAGTTAATAGCGGGATTAGCAAACGCAGTGCTCGAAAAAACAGCTAAATTTACGATTGCACAAACGCAAAACGCGACACAGCAAAAGCTGTATCGCGTCAGTGTTTGCCAAAACTTAATGGCGAACATTTAAATCCCAGTTGTAGTCTAAAAATTTAACTTTCATGTCATCATTCTTAAGTGCTTTTTGCTGAGCGGGTATCAGTTTAAGTGCATCGCTGTATTGCAAGAAAAACTGCTGTAGCGTGTTTGCACCTCTAAAGCCTTTTTCAAAGTCATCGCCGTACCACTTAAATATTGAAGACACGCTTAGCGTATTTTCTTGAGCCATATTACGTGTCATATCTGATAAAAAGCGCACCGTTTGCTCTTGCAATTGGCTTTCTAAATCAGTGGCTGTATACGCTTCTTCTCGAAGCGCTGGACAACCAATACTCGCGCAATTTACCGCAAAGTGAATGCGTGGGTCGTTGTATTTACCGCTACCACGTATTAAACCATGCTCAATATCATCAAGGCTGCGAGTTTTGCCAAGTAATGGCACAAACTCTTTACTCCATGGTGAGCTAAAAAAGCTCCCTAAGTCTTTAATTGATTTAAGATCTGGGTACTTTGTCAATATAAGTTCAACAGTCCACGCATTATAAGCATTGATTAAAAAAGCGAGTTGCTTAGGCTTTTCCCATGCGTCAAATTCGCTTTGCGTTACAGCCGTTAACGAATCTAAATACGTTTTTAGCTGTGCATGCTCACGTTTTATGGCAGCGTAATCAACCTCAGTACTGTGATTATGGTTAATAGCGACAACATGCTTATTTAACAATGCATTCCAGCTATCGTGCATGTTTTGGGCTTGGGCCGAAAATGACGTTGTAAACGATGTTACAACTAAAGCCGAACCAAGTAGTAATGCTTTTAGAGGTGTTTTAAACATAATTAACCTCGACGCCAAGTATGGTATTTTTCGAGCAAGTTAAGCACTTTTTCAGGTGCATGAGCGCGTTTCCACTCACCTGCTGCGTACTTATTACCTTCAGCCCAAGTAGGGTAGCTGTGTATAGTACCGAGTATTTTGTTAAGGCCTAAGCCGTGTTTCATTGCCAGTACAAACTCAGCAATCAAATCGCCAGCGTGTTCAGACACCACAGTAACACCGAGTATTTTGTCTTTGCCTTTTGGTGTAATCACTTTAATAAAGCCTTTTGTAGCGCTGTCGGTAATTGCACGGTCTAGCTCTTCAAATTCAAAGCGAGTAATTTCGTAATCTATGCCTTTATCTTTTGCGTCTTGCTCGTTTAAGCCAACACGTGCTACTTCTGGGTCAATAAACGTAGTCCACGGAATAACACGGTAATCTACTTTAAACTTTTTAAGGTTACCAAATAAGCCATTTACCGCTGCGTACCAACCTTGATGGGCTGCAACATGTGTAAACTGGTATGGACCTACAATATCGCCTGCTGCAAAAATATTTGGGTATAGTGTTTCCAAGTATTCGTTAGTTACAACAGTACGGTTTGTTTCTATGCCTAGCTCTTCAAGGCCATAACCTTTAAGGCGCGCACTTCTACCAACGGCACATAATAGCTCGTCGTATTCAATATCTATTTCTTTGTCGTTATGTTTAACAACAATATATTTTTTACCATCGCGCGTTTCACAGCGAAGTGCTTGGTGCGATGTTAAAATATTAACGCCACTTTCGGTTAACGCTTCGTGAGCAAAAGTAGACACTTCAAGGTCTTCTTTGATCATGATGCGTTCGCTCATTTCAATTTGCGTAACACTTGAACCTAAACGTGCAAAGCTTTGTGCTAATTCGCTACCAATTGGACCACCGCCCAGTACTACAAGTTTTTTAGGTGCCTCATCTAGCTCTGCAAATTTATTCCACAATGTATCGCTTGTTACATAGCCAGTTTCTTCAATACCAGGTAGTGGCGGTACAAATGGGCGTGCGCCAGTGGCAATTACAATAGTACGAGCGGTGAGTGTTTGCGTGCCACCGTCGTTAAGTTTAATTTCTACAGTCCACGGGTCTATTAATTTACCGTAACCTTTTACAACATCTACGCCTAAGTCGGTGTAGCGCTCAACACTGTCGTGTGGTGCTACATCGGCAATTACTTTGTGTACACGTGCCATTACTTTTTTGAACGAAAACTGCGGTGTCGCGTTTTCTAGACCGTAGTTTTCACCGTGGCGAATTTGCTCTGCAATTTTAGCGCTTTTAATAACTGCTTTACTTGGAACACAACCGTAGTTTAAACAGTCGCCGCCCATTTCGCCCGCTTCAATAAGGGTTACTTTTGCTTTAACAGCAGCGGCTATATAACTTGTTACCAAACCACCTGCGCCTGCGCCAATAACAATCATGTTACGGTCGAATTTTTTAGGCTTAGTGTAGTTTTTGTATACGCGACGTTTTTTAAACACGTTTAAGATTCCTTTAGCAATGAATGGGAAAATGCCCAATAAAGCGAATGATAAGATTAAGTTGAATGATAAAATTCCAGATAAGCTATCTATTTGCGCCAGTTGCGTACCTGCGTTAACAAATACAAATGTACCGGCGAGCATACCTGCTTGGCTTACCCAGTAATAAGTCCATGACTTTATTGAAGTAACACCCATTAGTAAGTTGATTAAAAAGAACGGAAACACCGGCACTAAACGAAGAGTAAATAAGTAAAATCCACCTTCTTTTTCAACGCCTGCATCAATTGCGGCTAAGCGCTCAGGAAAACGTTGTTTAATAGTGTCGCGTAGTAAGTAACGCGATACTAAAAAGGCAAGTGTTGCGCCAATAGTTGAGGCAAAAGATGCAACTAATAAACCCTCTACCAAGCCAAACAATGCACCTGCGGCAAGTGTTAAAATAGCAGCGCCTGGTAAAGAGAGAGCTGTTACAACTACGTATAGTAAAAAGAACCCACCAATAACCAACAACGGTGACTGCTCTTTGTAATCGCTAAACTGATCCATTGACCCTTTTAAACCATCAAGCGTAAGTAGTTGGTGTAAGTCAAAATGAAAGAACAGGCCGACTGCGGCCGCTGCAATCAATAATAAAAATATTTTTTTAATCATGTTCTCTCTCTTAAAAACTATGCGTAAGGGTTAACTTGGCGTTAATTGGCAACTCAGGAAAAGCTAAAGTTGCACCAAAGTAACCGCCTTCAAATACTGGGCGCCAGTTTTTTTGATTCGTTACGTTGTTCACATCTAATCGTAACTTGGTACTAGGCGTAAAAGCATAGCTAGTATTTACGTTTAGTGTGTACTGATCACGAATTTTTACTGTCGCCAAAAAGTCTAATGGGTAACTCTTTGTATATAGACCTGAAAAACCCGTTTGCCATTTCGAATTAATTGAATAATTTCCGTTAAAGCTGAACGATTGCTCAGGGATACCCTGTACACGGGTGTTTGAAGGTGCAAAAGCGGTAAAGCTAGGTGCGCCAACACTGGTACCTTCAATAATATCTGGACGTGAGTTGTCAAATGCATCGGCTACTTGAGCTGAATCTTGGCTACTTGCAGAATTATCGTAGCGAGCATCAATATAGCTGTAGCCAGCACTTAGCCAATAAGGGTAAGCATCATAAAATACTTGGCTTTCAAAACCGGTAGTACGAATGCCGGTATTGCTACCATCGCGATTACGTAAACTACGACGTTGGCTGAATACTGCTCCATCGGCGTACCAATCACTGTCGGTTGGTGCGTATTTTAAACCAAATTCAACTAAAGTATTTTCGGTTGAAAAGTTTTGCGCGCTAATCGTGTTGTCGCCACCAAGAGACGTGCCGCCAGCCATGCTATTTGATGTGGCTTCGTTGTAACTTGCTGCACCATAAGTGGTGTAATCACCGTTTAATCGGTAGTTAAAGCTTATTTGCCCAGAATGTAGCTTATCGTTAATGCTATCGCGAGCTGCAATTTCACCCTCTGGCGCAATTGGGTCGTGCGCGTCTACGTCATAAAAATCAATGCGGTAGCCAACGCTTGTATGAAACTTATCTGTCCAATCAGAATCTTGCTGAATAGCAAAGCCTGTTTGCCATGAACGTGAATCGGTAGTGTCTGATAAGTTAAAGTCGCCACTGCCGTCATTATTAATATCATATTGACCACCAGGGGATACAAATACACCTGGGCTAATTTCAATTAAACGCGCTTGTTGTGCATCAGTCAAAGGAATGCGGCGGTTTGAAAGTGGGCCAGTTAAATCAATAGGTAAATCGGCTTCTGTTGTAAATTGGCTGTAGCCTAGTACGCGGTTATAACGTACATCAAATGCAAAAATAGTTTGCTGATTACTATTCCAAAGATAGGTAAGCTCGGTACGGTTTTGCGCGGTATCGGCACCATCTATAATTTCAACAAAGCTATTTTGTGCAATTTCTTCGCGTTGTAAGTGCTGAAAATACGTAATGTTTTTTATTGATGCATTGTTTGAAAGTTCACGCTTATAAATGCTGTGTAGTAAATAAGTAGTGGCTTCGTTTTGATTATCAGGATCGGTAAGTACCGTGCTTCGGTCTATTTTTACTTGCCCAGTTGGCGAAATAATTGAACCTGCTGCCGGTACTGTACTGCCATTTGCTTGCACGCCTTGGCCGGTAATATAAAGGCCATTATCTATTAGCGCTTGAGTAGGGCGGTTAATACCTGCGTTATCGGTAAATTCAACTTGGTATAACTCAAAGTTAATATCCCAGCTGCTCTTGTCATCGGGTAATACGCGTAATGATGCAAATAAGCTGTCGCTCTTTGTGCCTGAAAAGTCGTAGTAGCTGCCGTTATCTATGTGTTCAGCGCTTACTCTAAAACCTACTTTGTCTTTTACAATGGGTGCACTGTAATCCACTAAAACACTGTACTGATCCCATCGACCTGCAGATACAGTTGCTTTGCCTTTACTTTCGTCAGTTGATGCTTTTTTAGAATGTAAGTTTACAAAACCACCGTTGCGTTGGCTTGAGCCAAATAATACCGGCGGCGCGCCTTTTACCACGTCTATCTGTTCTATAGAGTTGAACGATAAGGGCACACCAAAGCCGTTATTACCGGCTTGGCGGCGTGTGCCATCTTGAAAAAGCTCACCTAATTGCCCACGAATAGTAGGTAAACTTGGTGCGCCAAAACCACTGGCTGAATAGGTATTGGGGCTTACTGCGAGCACGTCTTGTAAAGTCGTAATATTGAGTTGCTCTATTAACTCGCTTGAAATTGGTGTGACTGAGCGGGCTATATCTTGTAGGGCTAAGTTGTCGCCAAAAGGGCCGTCTACAGTGGCATTTTTAACCGAAAGACCTTGAGATTTAATAACTTGGCCTGCCACCTCAATGCGTTCTATTGCGCCATCTTTTGTTGTTTTTGATTCTTCGGCTGCAAAAGCATTAAGTGGTGTATTTAATATGGTGGCTAGGGAAAGTGCTAAATATGCGTGTTTCAAACGTTTTCTCTCTACGGTTAAAATGTTGTTGGCGATAAAGACCGAAAGGATTAAAAATAAATTTCAGTAAAATTTCGATTCTTTTTGTTTTTTAGAACATAACAAAACGGATGCATTATAAAGGTGGTAATTAAGTACTATTGTTTTATTAGTTGATAAAATATTAATAGAGCGATTGTATTAGAGTGAATGTAAATATTTGCTTTTAATGGGCTTTTTTAATTATAGACTACTTTTCACCTGCTAACATTTTAAAATTGTTAACTTTTACGCAGCATTTTAAAATACCTAAAATAAGCTTCACTTTTATTACTACAAGGCTTAATTACTTTTTATTTAAAATAATTAAATTTTTTTGAAATAAAAAATAACTTATACGGTCTAGGTTACTTCAACGTTTATTAATATTCATTTAAGGAAATTTTATGACAGGTTCAATGAGTTCTGATGTGCAAAACCGTTTGCAATGGTCACTTTTATCTTTGCGTTTAGGCGTATTTATTGTAATGGTTATGTGGACGTTCGATAAATTCGTAAACCCTGGTCATAGCGCACGTATTTTTGAACATTTTTACGGTATTAGTGGCTCATCTGACATAGTTGCTTATGTTATCGGTGCTCTACAACTTGTATTAGTATTGGCATTTTTAGCGGGTATTAAAAAGCGCATAACTTACGGAATCATTTTTGTAATGCATGGCTTATCAACGCTTTCTTCGTACAACCAGTATATAGATGGCTTTAACAATTTATTATTCTTCACTGCATGGCCAATGTGGGCTGCGTGTTTTGCACTTTACTTATTACGCGACCAAGACGTAAAATTTACTGTAAAGTAATAAAACAATAGCTACACCCTTAAGGTTGTAGCTAAAAATACATTGGGCTGAGTTATTTACTATTTCAGCCCAATGTATAGCCTTTGAGCACTTCTTTTAATAATCCACCCTCTTTGTCATCTTCTAAAAATAATCCTTTTTATATTATTTCATCTTAAATATTGCGTTAGATCAAAGTTAATATATTTGTAAGAACAATATCGACAGCTTTAGTTTATGTTAGCTATACGGTTAGTAGGTTTTAATTACCTCAAGTTATTCAACTCAATGTTGTATAGAAGGCTCGTATGGAAAAGGTTAAAATTTCGTCAGCGCATCAATCATCAAATCGTTCAGTAAACAAGTCTTCACATAATCAAAATTGCGATGAATGGAGCAAGCTCGATTTAGCAAAATTACAAGCAAAGCTAAAAACATCATCCGACGGGTTAAGCCAAGCTGATGCCACACAAAGATTGGCACAATATGGACCTAACGAACTAGTTGAAGAAAAAACAAACCTACTACTCAAATTTTTATCTTACTTTTGGGGACCAATACCGTGGATGATCGAGGCTGCTATTATTTTATCGGCGCTTGCTAAGCACTGGGCTGATTTTTTTATTATTCTTGTATTATTGTTGTCCAACGTATTGGTTGGCTTTTGGGAAGAGCATCAAGCGGGTAATGCAATTGCCGCATTAAAAGCAAAATTAGCTAACAAAGCACGCGTTCGCCGCGATACTCAATGGCAAAATTTAAATGCCAGCGAGCTTGTACCAGGTGATGTTATTAGAATGCGGATGGGCGATATAGTGCCTGCAGATGCGCGTTTGCTCGATGGTGATGCAGTAGAAGTAGATCAATCATCACTTACGGGTGAGTCGTTACCGGTTGTAAAGTCGGCGGGTGAAACTGTTTATTCGGGCTCTATTATTCGCGAAGGTGAAATAGAGGCAATAGTATACGCAACCGGCGCTAATACCTTTTTTGGTAAAACAGCACAGTTAGTGCAAGGGGAGCGAACCGCAAGTCATTTTCAGCGTGCAGTGCTTAAAATTGGTAATTATTTAATAATGCTTGCTGCGGCTTTAGTACTGCTTATAGTTATTGTTGCTTTGTTTCGCGATGATCCAATGATCACCACATTACAGTTTGCACTCGTATTAACTGTTGCTGCAATACCAGTTGCAATGCCAACAGTGCTATCAGTTACTATGGCTGTAGGCGCTCGTTTATTGGCTAAAAAGCAAGTGGTTGTAACGCGTTTAGCTGCAATTGAAGAGCTAGCAGGTGTTGATATTTTGTGTTCCGATAAAACCGGCACATTGACACAAAACCTATTAACGTTGGGTGACCCGTTTTATATCGAAAACTCAATAAATAAAGGCTCTGCTGAGCAAGTTATATTGTACGCGGCATTAGCATCTCGCTCAGAAAATAACGATCCGATTGACTTAGCAGTATTACAAAGTGTAAAAGCTGAGCAGCATCTAGATTCTTATCATATCGAACATTTTCAGCCATTTGATCCTGTGAGCAAACGTACTGAAGCATTAATTAAAAATGCTGATGGCAAAACGTTTAAAGTAACCAAAGGTGCACCGCAGGTTATTTTAGCTTTGTCGGCTAATATTGAGGCAGTTAAAACTCAAGTTGAGGCATCAATAGATGAATTTGCAGCACGTGGGTTTCGCTCTTTAGCGGTTGCTAAAACAGACGAGCAAGGTAAATGGCAATTTATAGGTGTATTGCCGCTTTTTGATCCACCGCGTGAAGAAGCAATACAAACCATTGCCGATGCAAAAGAAATGGGTATGAGTGTTAAAATGGTCACGGGCGACCAAGTGGCCATTGCGCGCGAAACTGCAAGTAAACTGGGTTTAGGAACAAACATTCTTGATGCTAGTGGATTTGGTGCAACTGAGCATCATCAAGCCACACAGTTAGATGACTCAATCGAGAGTGCTGACGGATTCGCACAAGTATTCCCTGAGCATAAATACCATATTATTGATGTGCTTCAGCATAGAGGGCACATTGTTGGCATGACAGGAGATGGCGTAAATGATGCGCCAGCACTTAAAAAAGCTGACTGTGGCATTGCTGTATCGGGTGCTACAGATGCAGCGCGTTCAGCAGCATCAATTGTGTTAATGACCGATGGCTTATCGGTTATTATTGATGCAGTTAAAGAAAGCCGAAAAATATTTCAACGCATGAACAGTTACGCTATTTACAGGGTTGCTGAAACACTGCGCGTACTACTCTTTATGACAATGGCGATATTAATTTTTAACTTTTATCCGTTAACAGCAGTCATGATTGTAATGCTTGCTTTACTTAACGATGCCGCCATTTTGTCTATTGCATACGACAATGTGCATTATCAAAATAAGCCCGAGACATGGAATATGCGGCTCGTTTTAGGTATTGCATCTGTGCTGGGAATTGTAGGGCCAATTGCAGCCTTTGGTTTATTTTACTTGGGAGATAAAGTATTTGAACTCGACCGTCCTCATCTTCAAACATTAATGTACTTATTACTTTCTGTAGCAGGGCATTTGACTATATTTTTAGCGCGTACCCGAGGTCCATTTTGGTCTATTAAACCGTCTGCTATATTAATGGTCGCCGTATTTGGCACGCAAGTTATAGCAACACTTATTGCTGTTTATGGTGTGTTTATGACCCCACTAGGATGGGGATGGGCACTTGCTGTGTGGGCATATGCTTTGGTGTGGTTTTTTATTAACGATGGTTTAAAGCTAGTGGCGTATCGAATTTTTGATCCGACAGAAGCACCCTTATTAGAGAAGAGTTAGCATATAGGCTTAAAAAAATGGTTATAAGCCAAGTGGCTTATAACCAATAGTACACAAGGGAGTGTATATAAGGTGGTTCAATTATTTGTGAATAGAGTTACTCACAAATAAAAATTATTTAGTGCATTGCATCGTTATACTGCTTTGCCAAGCTTTGTTTTTGCCCTTCGGTTAGTGCTTTACCCGCTAATTGAAATACTTCGTGTTCCTCTTCACTTAAATGATGATGTACTAAATGGTGTAGCTTTTTAGCTGCAACTAACCATGCAGACGAGCTCATTTCGGTATCTTCAAGTTGTTCAATTAATTCATCAATTTCGTGATGTTCAGCTACGCTGTGGCGCGCTTTTTCATGAGTTAAGTCATCAAACATAAGTGGGTTGTAAAAGTAACGTTCTTCAAATTTTGCGTGTTGTTCTAGTTCTGTTTTTAGCTCGTCCATTAGCTCGTGGCGCTGCTCTGTGTCGCCGTGCGTTTGAATAAGCGCATCTACTAATTCTCGTTGTTTGTCATGGTCATGACGTAGTGCTTCAAAAATATTCATAACTAATCCTTTTACAATTTATTTGCTTATATCATTAACTAGCAAACTAAATGCCAAATATTAAGTTGATGTATTTTATTGCTTTTATTTTGATTTTTTATTTTTAGGCTGCTATCACTGTAAATTTTACAGTGATATGAATGCAATAATTTCAGGCTTTTACATAGTTCAATTATAGAAGTGAGTATAAATTCCTACAGAACCTTACAAATATTTACTGGTTGTTTATTTTATTGCAGTGATAAAGTAGCAACATTATTTAGGTACAATCTATATGTATTACTCCCACATATAATATCAATCGGTATAAATGCAGGTAGCACGTTAACTTAATAGGATAGTTTAAGGATGAACATAAAAAGCCCCATCGCCGCATTATTGCTGTGCGCTTTACTAAGTGCCTGTAGTACAGCCCCACGTTCTGACCCTAACTTATGCATTGAAGAGGCTGAAACGGTTGATCGAAATGGCGCTCAAACAAGCTCAGAAGTTTATAATCAATGCATTAGCGCACAAATTAAAAAGGATGAAAAAAATGACACTTTTTTTGATATTATCGGTACGTTCTTTTTTGAATTTTTTGTAATGGTGGTAGAAAGTAAATAGGCTAACTTACAGCTGTAATTTAAATTAAATAAGTTGCGTAAAAATAGGATTAGTTATGAAACAATTATTGATAGCAATTCCACTTTTTTTATTACTAAGCGCTTGTGCGGCGCAGCCTTACGCAGGCTCGGCAAAATGTATGGAACAAGCAGATATTGCATACGAAACCGATACACGTAAAAATGAGACATTAGATAATGAATGCAAAGCTGCAAAAGTAAATACGCCTAATAAAGAGCTTGAGAATCATGGCTTGGTTGATAGAAGCCTTTTGCAGCTAATCGTTAGCGTTTTAAATGGCGTATTTCAGTAATACAGCATTAATATGATTAAAGGTATGTATGAGGGAAGAACTAAGAGCAAAAATAATTACCGTGTGCGATAAAAAAATAGCAGCTAAAGGCGAAAATGTAGGGCTTTCTTTTTATGCATTTTTTGCTAATAAAAACGACGACCCAGAGCTACTTATGGAAGCTGCTACTTGGTGGATACACACCCATAAATTAGATCATTTTGTAAAAGCACATAAAATTAAACAAATGGTTTTAGACGGACTTTAGTCAAGTAAATGAGCCAATACTTTTAGCTGTGCTTATTTAATCAACAACGACTTGGTTTCTTCCGTTTTCTTTTGCTTTATAAAGTAATTTATCTGCATGCTTAATAAGAACATCTAGTGTGCTTTTTAAAGGGCCACTTACAGAGGCCCCTGCACTAAAGGTGATTTTTGTATCACTAGGAAAGTCTTCTATATTACTGCAATGCTCGGCGAAGCTAATGGCGAGTCGGTTAAATATATCGCGAATTATTCGTTCATCAACCGTATTTAGTGCAAATAACCATTCTTCGCCGCCGTAACGACCAAACTGATGATCATTACATAGTGTTTCTTTTGCAGCTTTTGTAAAGGCAATAAGAACTAAATCTCCAACATCGTGACCAAAATGGTCGTTAACTTTTTTAAAGTAGTCTAAGTCAACAATTGCTATCGTCATTTTACCTTCACCAAGCTTTGCTTCTGCTGCGCGCATTATTCCTCTGCGATTAGGGCAATTTGTTAGATAATCTGTTAGTGAAATATCGTGATATTTTTGACGTTGTCGAGCTTGCCGATAAAATAAAAATAATGAAGCAATCACTAAAATAAATGCAATAGCAGCGCTGAGTCGCCAAATTATTTTTTGTTGATATTCTTCTTTAGCTTGTAGCTCACTAATGTCTTTTGCGTACTCTAGTTGCTGTATTTTGTCTTCTTTTTCTTTTACTTCAAACTGTATCTGTAGTGTTTTTATATTATTTTCACTGGTTGCTTCGTAGTGCTTTTTTGTATAAAGGAGCTTTTTTTCAATTGCTTCAAAAGCCTCGTCAGTGTGGTTAAGGCGTCGTTTTAGCTCATAGCGTTTACTTAAAAAATCGGCTTTATAAATACTGCGGCTGAATTTATCTAATTTTAAAAACACCTCATCGTTTGCTTCATTTGCTTGATCAAGTAAATCTAGTTTTATATATATGTCAGCTAACAAAATGAGCGATGCGAGTTGCATGTCGTAAACACCTGCAGAACGAGCAAGCTCAATGTTTTCTTTAGTTAAAGTTAAAGCTTTATCGTAGTTTGCTTGTAAGTACTCAATATTTGCAATTGAGTACTGAGCAAAGGTTAAGCCTTTTTGCATATTAACTTTTTTAAAATAGAGCAATGCTTTATCTAGGTATATTAAGGCATCTTTAGGTTTTTCTACTTCAAGCAATACATTGCCTAAGCTCCAATATGCTTTTGCAGTAAAAAGCCCATCTTGTGTTTGCTCATATGCCGCAACCGCTTTTTTTGCATAATATACGGCTTTGTCTTTTTCGTTTAGATAATTATATGCATCGGCTATTTTTCTAAAAAAGTATCCTTGAGATGCTGAATCGTCATCTTTTAATGCTAATTCTAGCCCCTCTAGTGCAACATTTAGGGTCTTTTTCAATGAATCTGTATCGGTGTAATAGTAAGCAAGTGCTCGCAAAATAATGATTTTTTCTTTAGTTGAATGCTGTTGCAAGCTTTCTTCTAATTTTGTGGCTAGCGTTTGTGCTGGAGCTGGGTTTGGCTCCCTCGCTAGAGACTTGAGTTGTGATTCGAGAAATAATAAATATACACTTTTTTGATTTGGTAACTCTTTGTTCTTTAAGTAATAGGATAAGTGTGTGTTTAACGCTTCGTATTTTTCTTGTCTAAAAAGTAACTCCGCATACAAAGCGGCCGCTTCTAGATGAAGGTTTTCCCAATTTTGCTCTTTGCTTATTTTAAACGCTTGAGTGAGTTTGTCTTCATTTTGAAGATAGTCTAATTCATTCAGTTTTATGTTGTTGATCAGGACTTGAGTCGTGTCAAAGTCTAGCGCATGTAAAGTTGCACTTAATGAGTCGCCGTTAGCTGAGGCAAGCTTACTTAAAAGTAAAAATAAAAGGAGAACAATATACTTTGCCCATAAAGTATTACCTAAAACCTTTATTTGTGTATTGTTAGTCATGTTAATCCTTTGCTGACTTATTTTTATTAGGAAATACTTTTCTACATTGCTTAATAAACTTGGGATTGAACAGTTTTTTATACTCATTATTGAAAAAATAAGACCATAAACGATATCAATTTAATTAATAAAAACCAACACATTGTATAATATAGTCGTTGTAGCTATGTGTTTTTATTAAAAATCTGCGGCTACTTCAAACTCTAATCGCTTAAGCGTAATTGGGTGAGTAAATGCTAAGTATTCTGCATGTAAATGTAATCTATCGGCTTTTTGCCCGTAATGTGTGTCGCCTATAATTGGCATGTTTAAACCTAAACTGTGCGCACAATGGACTCTTAATTGATGAGTTCGCCCTGTTTTAGGGTATAACTGTAATCGGGTAATATTGTTGTTACGCTCTAAAACCTGCCAGGTAGTAAGTGATGGCTTACCATGTTTGTAACACACCATTTGGCGCGGTTTATCATCAAAGTCGAGCACTAAGGGTAAATCAATTACTCCGCTATCCTTAGCTACGTTACCATTAACTAATGCGACATAACGTTTATCTATGGTGCGTTCAATAAACTGCTTTTGCAGTGCTTTGTGCACGCGTTTATTAAGCGCAATCATCAATAACCCAGAAGTCGACATATCTAATCTGTGTACAATTAGCGGGCCTGATGCCTCTGGAAACTGCGTTTTGATTCGCATATAAACTGAGTCATCAATATTAACGCCAGGCACAGATAAAAACTCAGCGGGCTTATTTACCACAAGTAAGTCGTCATCTTTATAAACAATATTTAAATCTTTACCCTGAGCTGGGTTGATAAGTAGCGGGTTATCTTCAACATCTAAACCCTTTAGCATGTGCCCAAGTATTGGTTGGCATTTACTGTAACAAGAAGGGTAGTAGTTTTTATGCTGCCTGATTGCTGATTTAGGTGCTGCTCCCCACCAAAACTCAGCCATAGCAAGTGGTTTTAAGCCATGCTTATAGGCGTATTGTAATAATTTAGGCGCTGCACAATCGCCAGCACCCGAAGGAGGAGTGTGTTCAGGTAATGCTGCAAATATGGCATTTAAGTCTGTAGTTTCTCCATTTGCATTTAAAAATTGGTACTGCGCAAATAATTTTTTTTGTAAGTTTTTAGAAAGTGTTTTACGGCGCTTTTTTAAATGAGCAATTTCATCAGAAATATTGATGTGTGTTTGCTGCAGTGACTCGATTATATTTTGCCAATAGGATTTAAGTGCCAGCAGTTGCTTTTTTTCTACGATGCTTTGCCCTGCAAGCTTGTTTTTTAACTGCTCAAAATCACTTTCGCTAAGCTCTAATTCGCCTTCGGTACGTTGTATTTTTCGTTGCTGACGACCGGCTTGCATCACTGCCTGTTGGGCTAATAGTGCTTGCTGGTAGCTTTGTGTTGCATCATCAAGTTTGCTATTAACTTCATGCAGTTGTTCGCTATTTTCTAATTGCTCAATTTGAGCATTAATATCGTTAATTATTTTACTTTGAGTCAAATAGCTATCGTCTTGCAGCTGCATGCTAGAAACAGGCGGCACAAAGCTAATATTGGCTTTATCACCTTCAATTTGCCCCGAATAAGCACTTAAAAAGCCTAATTGTTGCTTAGCATTTTGCACCACTAAAACCCCAAACATTTTACCGGCATTTTCTGCTTTTAAATGCGTTAACGTTTCAAGTTGTTGCTGTAATTGTTTTGTGGCTGCTACAGCTAATGGTTGCGGCTCGTAATAAAAAGGGAAAGTAAACTTTTCAGGAAGCGCGAGAGAATCAATATTTTGAGAAAATAATGTAAAGCACGAAGCAGAATTTGACATAGAAGTAAGAGAAAAACATTCAGTAAAATAATTGAGCGCATAATAACATATTCATAGTTAAGCCACTAAAAATCTCGCACCCGCATATTCATAAACACTTTAAAGCGGACATTCATGTTTTATGTATCAGTATGAGGCGTAGCAAACCTAGAAGTATCGTTTGTTAGTAAAGTCTCGGTAGTAATATATCTATCATTATCAAAATATTTAGGCTTATCGATTCTCAATAATTGAGCGCATTTCGAAACGATGACTTACTTGATAGATTAGAGGCGAAAAATCAATTTACAGAATAACTGAATATTTAGGAGTTCTATATTATGAGTCAAAATATCGCAAGTTTTATCACTAAAACCCTCGAACAAGCTGGCATAAAACGTATTTGGGGAGTCACTGGCGATTCACTTAACGGCATTAGTGAAAGTCTGCGAAAAATGGGAACAATTGAATGGCTAGGAACGCGACATGAAGAAGTTGCCGCATTTGCAGCCGGTGGCGAAGCGCATTTATCAGGGGAGCTTGCAGTGTGTGCGGGTTCTTGCGGCCCAGGTAACCTTCATTTAATTAATGGCCTATTTGATTGTCAGCGTAATAATGTACCGGTATTAGCAATTGCCGCACATATTCCTTCATCTGAAATTGGCAGTAGTTATTTTCAAGAAACCCATCCGCAAGAATTATTCAAAGAATGCAGTGTGTATTGTGAAATGGTGTCGAGCCCCGAGCAAATGCCATACCTGCTAGAAACCGCAATGCGACAAGCAATATTAAACAAAGGCGTGAGTGTACTTGTGCTACCTGGCGACATTGCATTAAAAGATATGCCTAAAGCTATTAAGCCAAAATGGAACGTGCCAAAACCAGCAACGCATACTCCCGCTTTATCTGATATTGAAGCAATGGCGACTCACCTTAATAAAAGTAAAAAAGTAACCTTATTGTGCGGCGCTGGTTGTAAGGATGCCCACGACGAAATTGTTGCGCTAGCCGACAAATTACAAGCACCGATAGTGCATGCTATGCGTGGTAAAGAATTTATTGAGTACGATAACCCTTATGATGTTGGTATGACTGGATTTATTGGCTTTGCGTCGGGCTATCATGCAATGCAAGAAGCCGATACGTTACTTATGATTGGTACGAGCTTTCCTTATCGTGCTTTTTATCCTGAAAATACCACCATATTGCAAATCGATAATCAGCCAGCGTCACTCGGGCGACACGTGCAAATTGACTGTGGCGTATTGGGAGATACAAAAAATTCAGTGACCACACTGCTTGATTATATTAAAGGTGAGCGGAGCAGTTCGCACTTAGAAAAAAGTGTTAAAAACTACAAAGAGTCTCGACAAGATCTCGATGAACTAGCCAGTGGAAAAACCTCGCAAAATTTAATTCACCCGCAATACCTAACACGTTTACTCAACGAGCAAGCGGCTGACGATGCTGTTTTTACTTGTGATGTAGGTACGCCAACAGTGTGGGCTGCACGTTATTTGTCAATGAATGGAAAGCGCCGCTTAATTGGATCGTTTAATCATGGTTCTATGGCAAATGCCATGTCGCAGGCAATGGGGGTTCAATCTGTAGATAGAGACCGCCAAGTCATTGCAATGTGTGGTGATGGTGGCTTTTCGATGTTAATGGGCGACTTAATCTCGCTTAAACAGCTTAATTTACCAATAAAGATTGTTGTTTATAATAATCGCTCACTTAGTTTTGTGGCTATGGAAATGAAAGCCAGTGGGTTTTTATCAAGCGATACCGATTTAGAAAACCCAAGCTTTGCTAAAATTGCAGAGGCCTGTGGCTTAAAAGGGATTCATGTAAGCGACCCTGAAAAATTACCATCGGCAATGAACGAGATGATGAATCACTCAGGACCTGTTGTTTTAGAAGTCGATACAGCAAAACAAGAGCTTTCAATGCCGCCGCAAATCAAATTAGAGCAAGCAAAAGGCTTTAGTGTTTACACGATGAAAGCGCTGATAAATGGCAAAGGTAACGAGATTGTAGAGCTTGCCAAAACTAACTGGTCACGCTAGTTGAGTTACTTCCCTGTTGAGTATTTTGGCTCAATAGGGAAGTGTAAATTAGAAGTAGGATATGATTAAAATGGAAGGTTTTTTAGTATAGTGTTGGAATCACTACGATGCTTTTGAGCTCACTCAAGTGCGATGTAAAGAGCTAAAACACTTAGCATTGGCATCATTGCTACTTGGTAGTTGTTTTAGTTTAACGCTTCACTCGCTTTACTCAATCAAAGTAAAGCGAGCGCTCAGTATCACTTACAAACTCTTTTTAGGCGGTAGGGCGACGTTTGCAAATATTAGTCCTGCAACAAGCGACATAAATATTAAAAACGTTTGTTGGCCTATGTGTTCTGCGTATATAAAGTCTTGGCCTTCAATTAGTGAGTTTAAGCCAATATAGGTTTTGCTACCTGGTACTAATACAATTAAGCCTTGCATGGCCACAATAGAAGCTGGCGCATTAGCAACGCGGTTAAACAAGTTACTAAATATACCCACCGATAAAGCACCCACAAACGTACCTAACGTGTAATCAAGATACATAGCTGAGCCAATACTAGTGCCATACGCTATAAAGCCTGATGCAATAGACCAAACCGCATGCTTAAGTTTGGTTCTAAAAATCACGATTAAGCTGCTACAAAGTAAAAATATAGCCAGCCATGCGGTCCATTTTGGTAATGGCTCAGGTTGTACAAAGTCGGCTTGCCCAAAGAGTGCAAAGCCAATACCTATACCTATAAAACCACCAAAATACAGTTTAAACAACAGCATAAACGAGTCCATTACCCTTGCTGTGCCCGACACTAAATGCCGTGCTGCAAGCTCTGCTAAACCAAGCGCAAGTGCTAAACCGGGTATAAATACAATAATGGCCGAAAGTACTACCAAGCGTATATTTATTTCAGGCGTTATATACACGCTTACTGCACATGCAAGTACTGCTGATATTATGGCAACTAATGGCTCAAGCATGTGAGCTACGCGTTTTGAGCGACCAGACCAAAGCACAAACACATAAACGACTAAAGTAAGCAGCGATGACCAAATAACATCAGTCCAGCTAGTACCCATTAGCATAGCAAACGCACCGCCAGAAGTTGCAAAGGCAACGCCCGTTGTTAATTTATTATATGGGTTTGGCATCACAAAAATTGCGTCTAGCTGCGCATCAACTTCTTGTAAACTTAGCTTGTCGTCAAGCATTTGGTTTACAAGGTCGTCGGTGTCGGCAAGTGAGCCTAAATCGTGATCGCCAGGGTCTACACGTGCAACGTGGGTGTACTCATCTTCGTGGCCATCGGTCCAAATAACAAACGTTACAGAGGTTGGCGACATAACAAATGACGATTTAAGTCCTAAGTAAGTAGCCACTTCCATTAGGTGGGCTTCTAGGCGGTAGGCTGGGGTGCCATACTTGTGAAGCATTTTACCCAATTTAACGATAAATTTGCGTTTTTCTGTAAAGGTTGCAGTTTTCAAATCTTTTTGGACCAAATATTGCGATAACTAAGCTAAAAATATAGACAATACAGCTAAAACTGCCCACGTTTGATGGGCGCGATTTTAAACACTAATTGGTGTGTGTCTAGTCATTTTTAATCTAATTTTTTATTTTTTTCAGCTATCCATTGCGACATGTATTGAGTGCTGCGCATTGTATGATGTTTGAGCATTTGGCCTGTGAAGTTTTTTTCGCGATGAGCGTTTAAATCACTACTTATTGAATCGACTTTTTGAATTAAAGCTGCGCTCAATTGTGCTTTATCGTACAGCGTATTAAGGAGCGTGTTGCCATCTTGCTGCGCTTGTTCAAAGTCACTTTGATTGGTGTACATTTCAATGGCAGCATTGGCAAAGTCATCGGCGGTGTTGGCTATTTTACCCGGCCATGGTAAATCGTTATGCATGCCTTCTGCGCCAATATTGGTGGTAACGCTGGGTGTTTGCATAATCATGGCTTCAAGCAATTTACCTTTAATGCCTGCACCAAAACGCAGTGGTGCTAAACATACGCGTGCGCTTTGCATTACATCAAACGCATTATCGGCCCAACCTTTTATTAAAAACCCTGTTTTAGGGTTATTTAGTGCCGTGGCTTTTGGTGGTGGGTAAGAGCCATAAATATGTAGTTCTGCTTTTGGTAGTTGCTTGCGAATAAGTGGCCATATTTTTTGTAGGTAAAGTACAGCATCCCAGTTTGGCGCGTGTCTAAAGTTACCTATGGTCATAAAGTGCTGGCGCTGCTTAAACGTTTTTGTACTTGTAGGCAGTGAGCTTAAATCGACCATAAACGGTAAATGGTGTAATAAGCTTGGCTCTATTTTAAATACACTGTTTAGCAGGCTCATTTCATAACTTGAAATAATTAAGCTCAGGTCGCAGCGTAAAATAGCGGCAATTTCGCGTTTTGCTATGTCTGAGTGTAAATCGCTGGTTGTAAAGTCACGCTCACCTTTAAACGCTTCGTGGCGAGCATTACGTAGGCATTGTAAATCTTCGGTATCTAAAATTTTAATTGCGTGTGGGCAATGTTTATCGACGCGCCAGCCAAATTGTTCTTCCATCATAAAACGGTCAAACATGACTATATCTGGATTATAGGCTTTAACGTATTCGTCAAAGCTGTCGCAGTTTAATGCAATGCTTTGGCTGGTTATGCCGAAGTCGTCAAGGTTTACCATGTGATCTGTGCGCTGCGCGGGCGTTGCAAATTCAACGTCCCAGTTTTGCGCTCTAAATGCATTTAATAACGACATCATGTGCGTTCCCGCAGCAGACGAATTTGGCTCTGGCCATACGTAGCCAATTACCAGCACTTTTTTCATTGGCTAGAATCTCTAATTTGTAAGTTTACATTTACCAGTGTTTTTACTGGCGGGGCTGTATTTTGTAGTAGCTCTTGCAGTATTAAAAGGCACCGCTTGGCTATATCGGTTGTACTTATAGCCACGGTGGTTAAGTGATTATTTATAACCGCGCTATTAGGAATATGGTGGCAACTCACTACTTTAATACAGTGATGCGTTAATGAGTTAATAGCGGCAGTAACACCTTGAGCAATAATATCGTTTGAACACACCACTGCGTTTAATGTTGGGTTATGTTTATATGCTTCAATAAATGCATTTTTAGCGCTAAGGGCTGTGTTTACTGCGCAGTGAATGGGGGCTAATGGATTAATGCTGTGCTGCGCGCAAGCGGTATTAAAGCCACTTTGTAGTGCTTGTGAATCATTTAAAGTAAGTTCACTGCCTATAAATGCAATGTTTGTCACGCCTTGTGCGAGCAAATGCATACTGGCTACGTGGCTGGCTTTTTTATAGTCGGGTAATACACAAGGGGCTGCGCTAAAAGGCACTTCACTCATTACGGTAATTACTTTGTGTTGCGCGCTGAGCGTATCAAGCCATTTGGAGCAAGTATTAGCAACGGGGCAAATAATAAATGCAGCAGCGTTGTATTCTTTTAAGTTTTTAACTGCGTTTGCTTGTAGCTCAAGATTATTATTACTGCTTACAATCATGGCTTGTAGGCCACTTTCGTTTAACAAAAGTTGTAGGCTGGTAGCAAGTTGCGCCATAGTTGGGTTAGTTAAATCGTTTATTACTATGGCCACTAAATTTGAGCGCTTTGAGCGCATAGCAGCGGCATCACGATTATAAACGTAACCAAGCTCATCAATCGCTTTTAGTATTTTTTGTTTACTTTTATTGCCCACTTTATCGCTTTGGGTAAGTACCAAAGATACGGTTGATTTTGATACACCAGCACGCTCTGCAACATCAAAAATAGTGACTGATTTGGCTTTGTTATGCATTGTATTTTAAGTACCGCAGTGGTGAATAAATAGCGCTGTAGTTTAGCTTAATCAGCACTATTAAGTCATCTTTTAGAGGTGTTTAACTTACCTTAATACTTTATGAACAAAGCAAAACGTGTTTATATACGCCTATAAGAGTAAAAAATAACAAAAGGATAAAAACATGAGCGCTTTTAGGTTGTTAGTTGCCTTTATTTGTTGTGCGGCATTAGTACCAACAAGTTACGCCGAGCAGGGATATCAAACCCCATCACCTGAACTTGCAGCATTGGTTGACGCTAAGTTAGCACCCACTAGTTACTTATCGAGCGATGGTCAGTGGCTAGCGCTTTTTGAACGCAAACGTGTAGTAACCCTTGATGAACTTGCAAAAGAAGAGCTTAAGCTTGCTGGTATTAAGCTAAACCCCGCTAATTTTTCGCGCTCTCGTGTGAGTGCCAAATTTAGTGCCGTGGAGCTAAAGCATGTTCAAAGCGGATCAGTTATTAGCATTAACAACTTACCTAGTGGCATTATTCGCTCACCTAAATGGTCATCTAATAGTAAATATTTAGCCTTTATTGTTGAGCAACCAACCCAAGCCAATTTATGGCTTTACAGCGTTGAAACTAAACAAGCAAAAGAGTTAACTAGCGCTGCATTAAATTCGGTACTAACTGCATCACCATATAAATGGCTGCCAGATAGCAGCGCCATTGTTGCAAACCTCGCTGTTAACTTTGGCAAGCCAAGGCTTGAAAATAACAGCCAAAATGTAGTGCCTGTTATTCAACAAAGTACTGGCGAAAAAGCGCCTGCACGTACTTACCAAAATTTATTAACAAGCCCGTTTGATGAATCACAATTTAAATTTTACGGCCAAGGGCAATTGGCTTACGTAACGCTTGATGGTAATACTCAAGCAATAGGTAGCCCTTCTTTATTTAAATCATTTTCGGTATCACCTGATTCTACCAATATATTAGTCGCCGGTATTAATGAGCCGTTTTCGTATCAAGTGCCTTACAGCCGCTTTGCAAGCACGTGGCAAATATGGGGCATGCGCGGCTATGCATTAGCAGAGCTGGCAAAACAACCACTTGCCGATAACATTCCACAAGGTTATGACAGTGTACGCACAGGCCGCCGTAATTTTGAATGGCGAGCCGATCAGGGCGCTGAAGTTATTTGGGCCGAGGCGCAAGATGGCGGCGACATGAAAACTGACGTTGAGCATCATGATTATGTATACAGCTTGCGTGCACCATTTAAACGCGAGCCTAAATTATTTGCCAAAGTAGAACGCCGTTATGCAGGAATGGAGTGGGGCAACGAAAACGTAGCCATGCTGACAGACTGGCGCTTTAGCGATCGCCAAGTACGTACTTACATAGTACAGCCACGAAATGCCGACAGAAACCGCGTTTTGTTTTCAGAGCGTAGTTACAACGACGCGTATAAAGATCCAGGTAATGCAATTTACGAGCGCAACGATTTAGGCGCAAACGTGATTAAAATTGTAGGCGGGCGTTATATTTACCTGCGCGGTAATGGTGCTTCAGAGCAAGGTAATGTGCCGTTTTTAGATCAATACGATGTTAAAACAAATAGCAGCAAGCGTTTATGGCAATCAGAAGCGCCATACTACGAGCGTGTAAGCGCACTGCTTGACGACGAAGGTGAGCGATTTATTACTATTCGTGAATCTAAAACTGAGCAACCTAACTTTTTTATACGCAATTTAGATAACGACACGCTAACGCAATTAACGACATTTGAGCATCCGTATCCTGCATTTAAAGGCGTAACTAAAGAGCAATTACGTTATAAACGAGATGACGGTGTTGAGCTTTCGGGCACGCTTTATTTACCACCAGAGTACGATAAAACACAAGGCCCGTTACCTGTGCTTATGTGGGCTTACCCACTTGAATACAAAGATAAAGCCGTAGCATCACAAGTTCGTGAGTCGCCTTATGCATTTACCTACATCGGTTATTGGGGTCCTATGCCTTACCTTGCCAAAGGGATTGCCGTGTTTGACGACCCTAAAATGCCAATAGTGGGTATTGATGGCAGTGAGCCAAACGATAACTTTAGAAAGCAGCTAGTATCAAGCGCGCAAGCAGCTGTTGATGTATTGGTTAAAAAAGGTATTGCCGATAAAAACAAAATAGCCATAGCAGGGCACTCGTATGGTGCATTTATGGTTGCTAACTTATTGGCTCATAGCGATTTATTTAAAGCAGGTATTGCCCGCAGTGGCGCGTATAACCGCACATTAACGCCGTTTGGTTTTCAAGGAGAAGAGCGTGATTTTTGGCAAGCACAAAGTGTGTACGCTAATATGTCGCCATTTTTTCACGCTGAAAAAATTAACGAACCAATGCTAATGATCCACGGTCAGGAAGATCCTAATTCTGGCACTTTTCCAATGCAAAGTGAGCGCATGTACGCAGCCCTAAAAGGTTTAGGTAAAGATGCCCGCTTAGTAATGCTCCCATATGAAGCACATGGTTACCGTGCGCGTAAAAGCTTATTACACGTGTTGTGGGAACAAGAACAGTGGTTAGATAAGTATTTGTTAAATGATACAGCAAAGCCTGTCGAGGTCATTACTGAACCAATGGTAAGTACTGGGCAATAGATGCTTTTTACATATGGGGTGGGGTGCAAGAAGATCCACCCTCAATCTCACGGCACTTTCCCAATGCAAAGTGAGCGCATGTACGCAGCCCTAAAAGGTTTAGGTAAAGATGCTCGCTTAGTGATGCTCCCTTACGAAGCACATGGTTACCGCGCGCGTAAAAGCTTACTACATGTATTGTGGGAACAAGAACAATGGTTAGATAAGTATTTGTTAAATGATACAGCAGAGCCAGTAGAGGTTATTACTGAACCCGTGGTAAGTGCTGGGCAATAGTAATAAACATGAGTAAGCAACAGCGCGGCTACTTATAGCCGCGTTTTTGCTTTTAATATGAGAGTAAATTAATGATTGATGTAGCAGCACTTGCGGTTTTTATTCCTACGTTCTTTTTTGTGTCTATAACGCCTGGTATGTGTATGACCCTTGCCATGACACTCGGTATGAGCATTGGCGTGCGCCGCACATTATGGATGATGATAGGTGAGCTGTTAGGCGTAGCAACCGTTGCGATAGCTGCGGTATTAGGCGTTGCAAGCGTAATGCTAAATTACCCAGATGCGTTCGCTATTTTAAAATGGGTTGGCGGTGCGTACTTAATTTATATTGGCTTTAATATGTGGCGAGCCAAAGGAAAAATCTCAGTTGATACCTCAAAACAAAGTGACGTAAGTCGGAAGTCGTTATTTACCCAAGGTTTTGTAACCGCAATTGCTAACCCTAAAGGGTGGGCGTTTATGATCTCACTATTACCGCCCTTTATAAGTGTTGAGCATGCAGTAGCCCCTCAGCTTTTAGTATTGCTTGGCGTTATAATGACCACCGAGTTTTTAAGCATGTTGGCTTATGCAACAGGCGGTAAAAGCTTACGTTTATTTTTAGCCCGTGGCGATAATATAAAATGGATGAACCGTATTGCTGGTAGCTTAATGGGATTAGTTGGAATTTGGCTTATTTTTGGTTAGCTTAAAAAGTAGTTGATATTATCAATTAATTTGCTATAGTTGATTTTGTCATCTATTTAACGCTTAAGGCATGCCCAAAAATGAGTACACCCGTATCAGTAAATCCACTAATGGTTGAGCCTAAAAAAACACCTGTAATTTATAAAATACTGGTTATGGTAAGTATTATTACCTTAATCGGCGGTACTCTAACTGGCATTATGACTTATGTGAATGTGGGTGTTACAGAACATTTTTATGCAGACTGGTTTACCTCGTTTATAAGTGCGGTATTGGTTATGGCGCCTGTTGGTTTTGTAATGATGACCTTAATGCATAAGCTAGTTAATAAGTTATTACTTAGGGCGTATTGACCTTTGGTGGTTGAATTTGCAGCAGTGTGTTTGGTTTTTAGGCAAGGCAGAGCCTATGTAGTGTGGTTATTCCCCATAAATAGGCGATAACGCAGCATAAATAGCAAACATGCGCTGCCCTTTGGGTTCTTTCTAGGGACGATTAACTCTTTGTTGCTCGGTTTTTACTTAGCCCACTAGGTTACAAACCTCGCGCCGTGATTTAATCGCCCCTAGATTGAACAAATTTCAATCCACAAAGATAAACACGCCCTAGTAGCGAGCTAAAACGTAATTTAGTTATTAGTTATTAGTGTTTTTATGGCGCTGATCATGGCGTTTGTTACCGCTACTAACAATATTGGCTATGCAGATATGCGTGTATTTGTAACTGGATGGGCTGAAGGGTTATTAGCCGCATTACCAATAGGTTTAACTATAATGCTGATAATGTCGGTTACGGTAAAACCTAAAATAGAACGCTTTTTAAAGAGCTAACACTTTGATCGTTAACGTATTAAAGCAAATAATTTAATACGTTTATAGTGGGCAGATGCATGAAGTAATTAGTTACTTAATTGAGTTTTCTACCGGGCAGCCTTGTTTACGGCATAGACCTTCGTTACATAATTTGCATATTTTACGTGCTTCTACCTGCTCGCTTGTTAGGCTGCCAAGTGCTATTTCTATCAAACTTAAAAAGCTTTGTTTTTGTTCATCATTAAAGTTGTTTAGTATTTTAGAGGTGGCTGTTTCTCTGCTGCTTAGTACTAGTTCAACTCTTTGGCTGCCTTTATCCGTTACGCATAAAACAACAGAGCGGGCATCTTTTACTGACTTTCGCCTTTCTACAAGTTCTTCTTTTTCAAGTGTATTTATTAATCTAACTGCACCAGAATGCGTTAAGCCTAAAACCTTGCTTAGTACATCAATGGTTTCATTCGGATGATTGTAAATAGTGACCAGTGCCGCTTCGTGGCTTAGGCTTCGCCCGCCTAATTCAGCAATCTGTTTTTCAATGTCATTAGAAACAGAAGTAGCAAACGTGCCGATTAAATTTGATATGTATTTTTCATTTTTCATAAATTAATTATATGTGATTCGATCATATAAATATAGTGACAAATTAAGCGCGCTCACTTATTGTATGACTCAGTCATGTATATTAACTCGAAATTAGTTAATCTACTTCGAATATTACACAAATTAGATGAGCGAGGATTTACCGCCAGCTCATCAGTTAAATAAAGCGATATAATTAAATGAAAAATGATTCAGAAACATTACGTTATACAAAAAAGTTTAAAACTGTATTAGATAAAAAAATGGCCTACATAGATGAAGGCGAAGGTGATCCTATTGTGTTTTTACATGGTAACCCTACATCTAGCTTCCTTTGGCGAAACGTTATGCCCTATTTGCAAGGAAAAGGGCGTTTAATTGCTATCGATATGATTGGATTAGGAGATTCACAAAAGTTAGATAACACCCATGAGGGCAGCTACTCACTTGCTGAAAACAGCAAATACACATTTGCACTTTTAGAAGCGTTGGGTGTAAATAATAACGTTACCTTGGTGCTGCACGATTGGGGTTCAGGCGTTGGTTTTAACTGGGCTAATACACATCGTGATGCAGTAAAAGCAATTGCGTTTATGGAAGCAATTGTTACTGACTTTCCGACATGGGACGATTTTCCTAAAGATTTGCACGGACCCATTGGCACTATGCGCTCTGCTGAGGGTGAAAAAATGGTGCTTAATGACAACTTTTTTATTGAAACAATATTACCAGCGACCATTGCACGCAAATTAACGCAGGCAGAGCATGATGAGTATCGCAGACCCTTTATAAATGCAGGAGAAGATCGCCGTGCAATTTTAGCAGGGCCTCGCCAACTGCCCATTGCTGGAGAGCCTGCCGATACCGTGGCTTTAGTTAAAAGCTATGCGAGTTTTTTAGCTAACTCTCACGATATTCCAAAGCTATTTATTAATGCTGAACCGGGTGCTTTTTTAGTTGGTTACGCAAGAGACTTTGTGCGTACATGGCCAAATTTAACTGAGGTAACCGTAAGCGGTATTCACTATATTCAAGAAGATTCACCGCACGAAATAGGTAAAGCTATTTCAGATTGGTTACCAAGATAAAAACGGGATGTATTAGTAAACCTGAACTTTGGATAATTAATCTATCTCAAGCCGTTATTTTCAGCGTTAACTACCATATATAGATGACGCTTTTATACAACTAAAAGCGTCACCCATTAACTATTTAAGTAAAAATGGTGCGGTTTTACTCGCCTTTACGCTTGCCACTTTTTCGGGTGAACCTTGCGCTACAATTAAGCCGCCTTCTTCACCAGCACCGGGTCCTACATCAATTACCCAGTCACTATTTCGGGCTACTTGCATATCGTGTTCAACCATAATAACGGTATTGCCAGCATCTACTAATTTATTTAACTGCGACATTAGCATTGATACATCCGATGGATGCAGGCCTGTAGTTGGCTCATCAAGAACATAAAGCGTGTTACCGCGCTGCGCACGTTGCAGCTCGGTTGCTAATTTAATACGCTGCGCTTCACCGCCAGAAAGCTCAGTTGCAGGTTGTCCTAAACGCAAATACCCAAGACCTACTTGCATAAGTGCATCGAGCGCTCTTAGTATTGCAGGTTCGTTTTCAAAAAAGGTATGCGCCGCTTCAACCGTTAAATTGAGGATATCGCTTATGTTTTTATCACGATATGTAACCTCAAGTGTTTGCTCGTTATAACGTTTGCCATGACACACTTGGCAAGGTGAATAAACGCTTGGTAAAAACAGTAGCTCTATACTTACAAAGCCAACGCCTTCACAGTTTTTACAGCGACCCTTAGCAACATTAAACGAAAAGCGACCGGCATCATAACGGCGCTCTTTCGCTTTTTGAGTTGAAGCAAATAGTTTACGCACGTGATCAAACAAACCCGTATAGGTAGCTAAGTTTGAACGAGGGGTACGGCCAATCGCTTTTTGATTGACGGTAATCAGGCGGCTTATATTATTTATACCTTCAATGATTTTTCCGCTGGTGTGTGTTTGCAGCTCTTGTTCGAGTAAGTCGGCTTCGTCGGTTGGCGCTTCCGGTATTACTTTTTGCCCAAGCGCTTCGTAAACAAGCTCTACTAACGCTTGGCTTACTAGGCTTGATTTACCTGAGCCCGAAACCCCAGTAACGGTTGTCATAACACCTAGTGGAAATTCTGCATTGAGCTTTTTAAGATTATTACGCTCAATATCAGCCAATTTTAACCATGCATTAGGCTGCCTTTGATCCTTTTTTTGTGCGCTATTTTGAGTAGACTCTTGAGTAGTGTTTTTAGCAAAAAGGTGACGACCGGTGTGCGAGTCTTTTATTTTTTTTAACCCTTCAACAGGGCCGCTGTAAATAATCTCGCCACCATGCACACCTGCATCAGGGCCTACATCAACAATCCAATCAGCATGTTTAACAACGCTAATGTCGTGTTCAACAACAAATACAGAATTGCCAGCCGCTATTAGCTCATCAAGCGCTTTTAAAAGTGCTTGTGTGTCTGCAGGGTGTAAACCCGCTGAAGGTTCATCTAGCACGTAAACTACCCCAAATAATTTAGAGCGAATTTGTGTGGCAAGTCGCAACCGTTGTAGCTCTCCAGGTGAGAGCGTTGGCGTTGTGCGCTCAAGCGACAAGTACCCTAAACCAAGCATGGTTAGTGCTTCAATACGGGTGAGAATATCGCTGGCAATGCGCTGCGTAACAATGGCTTGCTCTGGGTTTTTTGTATTTTTATTTACTTTGGTATTGGCGGCGTTACTTAGTTTTTTAGCAAGCTCGTTTAATGTAAGTTGAGATAGCTCGCCAATATCGAGCCCTGCAAATTTAACACTTAACGATGCTTGTTTTAATTTTTTACCTTGGCAAGTAGGGCACTGCGATATTTGCATAAACTGCGATACGCGCTTTTTTGTACGCGGGCTTTGTGTGGTAGCAAAAGACTGTAAAACAAAGCGTTTAGCGCTTGAAAAAGTTCCCATGTAGCTTGGATCTTCGCTATTTTTTATCGCATTTTGTGTTTGCTCATAGGTGTAATCTGGATATACAGGCACAGTAGGTGTTTCGTCGGTAAATAAAATCCAATCGCGTGCTTTTTTAGAAAGTTTGTTCCAAGGCGTGTCTATGTCATAACCAAGGGAAGTAAGAATTCGGCTTAAATTTTTACCTTGCCATGCTGGTGGCCACGCTTGAATAGCGCGCTGGCGAATAGTTTTTGTATCATCTGGCACAAGTAGCTTTTCGGTTACTTCAAACACTCGGCCTATTCCTGAGCATTCTGGGCACGCACCTTGTGGCGTATTTGGCGAAAACGCATCGGCATACAGAATACTCTGCCCAGCTGGGTAATCGCCAGCACGAGAGTAAAGCATGCGTAGCGCGTTAGAAATAGTTGTTATGCTACCAACTGATGAGCGAACCGACGGTGCCCCTCGTTGCTGCTGCAAAGCAACGGCAGGCGGTAGCCCTTCAATAGAGTCAACATCGGGCTCATCAACTTGATCTATTAACCTACGTGCGTATGGCGATACCGAATCAAGGTAACGGTGCTGCGACTCAGCAAACAGCGTTCCAAACGCAAGCGACGATTTTCCTGAGCCCGATATTCCGGTAAAAACAACCAATGCGTTACGAGGTAAATCAACGTCTACATTTTTTAAGTTGTGAACGCGCGCCCCTCTTACTTGAATGCTGTTACTGGGATCAGATAAATCCATTGTTGAGTTTTTATGTGTGCTTGCCATACGTTTATACTCCTGTTTAATCGCGCTTTTACTTTAAGTTAGCTTTAATTATTTACTCTTATCACTCGTTATTATCCCAAAGTAGCGCAAGCACACTGAATGAGCGCTTAGTCTGTAGTGGCGCAGCCAAAGCGCTGGATAAAATGGCGATGATTGTTTGTTTACATAATAGGTATGGAATGCGAATATAATTTAAACAGTTATTGTTATGTTATTTGTTACTTAATTTATTAGGTAATTTACTAGGTATTTTACTAGGTAATTAAAAGGAACTAACAGTGAATAAAGCCTTAGTGATCATTTTATTGGTGCTTTCGTGGGCAACCCAAGCCGACTCTATCAAAGCGCTAAATGTTGACCGTGCAGTACCAAATAGCATGCACTTATCGTTTGCAAACGATAGCAACATAACCCCTAAAAAAGGGGATTTTAAAATCGTTAATTATGTATTAATGAGCAATGAAGAGGGCGAACGCTGGGCTGTTATAACGCTAACTAACTTATCGTCGGGCAATCGAGAATTAGGCGAGGAGCACTTACTTGCACTTTTTGCTGACGGCAGCCGATTCATGCCAATGGAATTTAAACTCGGTTTTAAAGGCAACGAAACACAATCGGTAACTGTATCGTTTGCCGATTATAAGTTCCCTATTTTAAGTGTGTATTCGAGTAACGATTTGTAACTAATAACGATGCGATAATATTAAATTAGGGATATTTCTAAAATTAAGGATTTTTATGAAGTTTGAAGATGCGCAACAAAATATGAACCTCGCATACTTCGGTGGTGGAACCGGTGTATTAGTGTCTGGCTTGGTTTGGTGTATAGCTGGCTTTGTCGCATTACTGCATTCAAATCAATCGAGTATGCTTACTTTGTTTTGTGGTGGTATGTTTATACATCCTTTAGCCATGCTACTTTCAAAAGCGCTTAAACGCTCTGGCAATCATGACCCTAAAAACCCATTAGGTAAATTGGCCTTAGAAAGCACTATTATTTTATTTGTTGGTTTGTTTTTAGCGTTTTATGTAGCAAAACTTCAAGCTGAATGGTTTTATTCAATAATGCTGATGATAATTGGTGTTCGCTATTTAGTTTTCAACACTTTATATGGCATGAAAGTGTACTGGATTTTAGGTGCTTCGCTTATGTTTTCTGGCATGTTGTGTATTGTATTAAATGCCAATTTTGTAATCGGCGCTTTTATTGGCGGGATAACCGAAATAGTATTTTCGCTAGTAATATTTGCCCAATCGAAAGGTATGGTTTTAAAAACAGAATAACCAGCTTCAATAATAGCAAAATAGTGTGCTGTTGGAGTTACTCTTCAGCTTGATAATATAGCAAAGACTTTTAAAGTATTGAGTATCTGCAAATTGCATGTATTCATTAGTCGGCTTAGAGCGATCAGCAGACATTCAGGTGAGTCGTCCTCAACTTAGTAGGATTAGCAGTAAACTTTCCTCTTTTTTGCATGTTTAAATAAGTTACATTAAGCATAATATTTATAGTTGGCAATAGTTTACGCTATTTGCTATTAATATAAGTTCATAAAACAAGGACGTTTTCACGCTAAAATAGGGAAAGTGTCCTCTTATAAAGATGTTGAACTAAGCCGCTACGCGGAGATCCTATTCTGACCATTTGAGCCACACTTACCTTGGGGTTATCCCATATTTGGAGGTAAGTAATGAATACACT